>NZ_KV788297.1:0-546 GCF_001807215.1 Corynebacterium sp. HMSC05D08
CTTATTTTAAGAGCATTACAGTGCAGAGTGGAACTATCAGGATTGAACTTCGTCGAGTTGAGATAGCAATGGTATTCCGCGAACCGCTGAGGTTAGCGTCATCATGGTGGCAATGAGCGCGATTGTTGAAATGAGTCCGAGTGTTGTTGAAGCCCCCCAGTGCTCAAATCCAAAGCCAGCGAGAAATGCTCCGAATGGCATGAGAAATATTCCAGGAATGGTAGAAGCTGTGGTTACTGCGCCCATTCGGTAGTCAGGGGTAATGGCGGCAGTAAAAGCCCCAATTGCAGTATTAAAAGACGCTAGGGGTAGACCCGCGATAAACAAAGCAATGATGGTGGCGACCGTATTGCTATGTAGTGTGGTAAGCACAATAAGGCTTATTGTGAAGGTAAGTAAAGCTATAGTGCCAAGTTTTCCTAGTGGTACAACCTCTGCTAGCTTGCTGGCCAAAAAAGAACCTACGATGACACCGGATCCAAAAGATGCTGAAATCAAACCGATAATGAATGCAGATTCTCCTGTAGCGCGGTATGAAAAAATCAG
>NZ_KV788298.1:0-7404 GCF_001807215.1 Corynebacterium sp. HMSC05D08
GGACTCGCGGTACCAACTACCCCAAATCGACACCCGCTTAGGTTCTAGTTCCGAGGATTGCCCAAAACAAGTACCGGCATTAAATTCTTGACCTCTTACGGTAGCACCAGGAATCTTTGATCAAGGGTTTAACTAAGAAGATTTGCGGGAGCGAACTCACTTAAGAATTTTCTTATGGCAGGAAGGCGTATTCGTATGTACGGTGGGGCACGTGTTCGTTCAGCCAGTCTTGGTTGCACCGCGAACATGTTGAACGTTAGAGCAAGAAACTTTCGTTGGAAAGGCTGAGGCATCTTATGGGTATTTTTGATAAGGCTAAGGACGCACTCAACTCGGAAAAGGGAGAGCAGATCTCCGATTCGGTGCTCGACAAGGGCGCAGAGGTAGCGCAGGACAAGCTGGGCGAGGACAAGGCTAATCAGATCAAGCACGGGCGCGACAAGCTGGATGACCAGATTGGTAACGCTGGCGCTTAAGTTTTAACTAGACATCTTCAGCCGTCACACTGGCTGTGGACAACGACGGCCCCCGTGGCATTAAGCCAAACGGGGGTCGTGATTGTTTATGTGGGCCTTTTTGAAGAAGATAGGGGTTAAGGGCTAAGTAGCAAAACGAATAGGCTCCAAGCAGAATCTGCTTGGAGCCCAGTCTTTTGTGAAACCACCCGCCCACCTGCACCAGCCCGCACCACAGCAGCAGTTTCCGTGCACTTCCGTGGCCGGTTCCCTCACGCGGCAGGTGGGCCGGAGGCGGTGGTAGCAGGTGATGGGGTCACAACAAGCGGTTCGTCCCCTTTACCTAGCCCAATTCGCCAGTCTCATTCGCCGCGGCCATGATCTCAGCCAGGGTGGCAACAACATTTTTCAGCACGTCGCGGTCGGTGGTCAGCAGTGCGTCGCGCTGTTTGCGTTGTTCGATGCCGTCGAAGATGGCCTTGGTGGCTTCCTGTTGGAACTTGCGCGAGCGTTTAAGCTGCTCGCTGCTGTTCTCTTTACCTAAGCGCACAGCCTCGGGCTGGGCAGACAGCGTGCCCCAGGCAGCGACAATCATCTGCGCGGTTTCATCACTGTTGACATCGACACCTGCCATGGAGAAGATGTCGTTGACTTTTTCAACGGCTTCGTCAAAAGCCGCGCGTAGTGGGGTTTTCGGCTCACCAAGACGAACCGTAAACTCAGGAACATTCAACGGTTCTAATTCACCGTCGGATACGCTGTAGTCTTCCTCTACGCCGCTGAGGGCAATGGCGACACCGGCCAGGGTGACACCTGTCAGGAAGTCTTCACCGTCGTCTAGCTCGGTGATGTGCAGGTTCGGCTCCAGCACGCTACACAGCATCGCACGGCGTGACACGTCGGCATCTGCGTAGGCAATGATCTGGGAGAGGAATTCGTAGGCGTGGCGGTATTTAAGCACATGTGCCCTGAAATCCTTAGCGCGCTCGCGGGTGTCCTTATCGGCGGAGTTTCGGTCTGTGCGCCAGCGATCAAGAATCGTATTGGCCACACCGCGTAGCTTTTCTGAATCCTCGCCTGCCATGTAGGCTTCGGCAACCTTATTCATCTCGTCCGGGTCATAGTAGCCAGCGGTGTCCAACTCGTCTGCCAGCGTATGCAGGGAGTTAGGGTCAATGTCGGTGTCAATGACCGCGCCCTGGTAGTAGCGCTTGAAATCAGCCTCAATGAGTTCGGGATCGTTGATAAAATCCACCACCATGGGGGCTGGCTTGTTCGGGTGGATGCGGTTAAGCCGGGAGAGTGTTTGCACGGTGGCGACCCCGGAGAGGTGCTTATCCACGTACATCGCGCACAGTCGTGGCTCGTTGAATCCGGTTTGGAACTTGTTGGCCACAATGAGTACGCGGTAGTCCAGATCGTCGTCTTTGAAGGCGCGCTCCACGTCGGATTCGCCGTTAATGCTGACTTCGGTAACAGGGTCTGGTTCGTCCTCCATGCGCACCTTGTCGGAGAACGCCACGAGCGAGTGAAACTCGTAGCCTTTTTCTGTGATGTAGCGGTTCATCTCACGCGCCCAGTGCACTGCTGCCTTGCGTGAGGAGGTCACCACCATGGCGCGTGCCTGGCCGTCTAAGTGGTGGGCAACGTTGCGGCGGTAGTGCTCTACAACGACCTCAACTTTTTGTGCGATGGAGGTCGGGTGCAGGCGGACAAAACGCACCATGTCCGTCACTGCTGCGGACTGATCTACCTCTTCGGTTCGTCCCAACTCATCGCGGACTTCCGCCCACATGGTGTAGGTGGAGTAGTTGGTAAGCACGTCCATGATGAAGCCCTCGGCAATAGCCTGACCCATCGGGTACGTATCAAAAGCAATGTAGTGCCCGTCTGGGGTCTGCGAACCGAACAGGCGCAGGGTCTTGCCCTTTGGCGTGGCTGTGAGAGCTACAAACGTCATGTTGGACGCGGTGGCTACAGCCTCCTGTCGCAGCTCTAGCAGGTCATCGGCGGTGTAGTCTTCCGACTCGTCTAGCTCCACCTCAGCAAGCAGCTCACGCAGCGCCGAGGCGGACGAACCAGTCTGTGAAGAGTGCGCCTCATCAGCAATCACGCACCAGTTGCGGCCCTGAATATCCGGATCATTATCCAGCAGCGAGAGCACATAGGGGAACGTCTGCAACGTACAGGTGATGATGTGCCCGCCCTCAACCAGAGCCTGCTGCAACTGTGGCGACTTCGCACCAGAGCTTTCACCAACTGACACCACCAAACCGCGCGATGCAGCTAGTGCCTGCATGTCCTGGCGGATATTGGTATCCAGAGCGGTACGGTCGGTGACCACAATGACAGAATCAAAAGTCTTGGTGCCGTCCTGGGCCACCTGCCTAATCAAACGATGGGCCAACCACGCAATCGTCTTGGTCTTGCCGGAACCAGCGGAGTGCTCAATAAGGTAGCGCCCGCCAGCGCCACGCTCAGCGACATCGGTGGTGACTTTTTCCACCGCACGCAGCTGGTGGAAGCGCGGGAAAATCAAGGTACCTTTCGCGCCGCGCTTTGACTTAGAATCCGGCTCCCACACTGCGAAATCACTTAAGATGCGCAGCAGGAGCCGAGGACGGAGCACCCTCTCCCACAGGTAGGCGGTTGCAGACTTGCCCGCTACTGGCGGGTTGCCCCCAGCACCGTCATGTCCCTGATTAAACGGCAGGAACCTCGTCTCGGTTCCTTTAAGTGCTGTGGTCATGTACACCTCGTCATTCGACACCGCGAAGTGAACTAATGCGCGCCCCGGCAGGAGTACGCGGCGGTTCTTCGACGGCACACGATCCTTGCGATACTGCTTTACCGCATGAGCCACTGACTGCGTGTTGTCCGTCTTTAACTCAAAGGTCGCTACCGGAATGCCGTTGACCGTAGCCACGAGATCCAGCGTCTCGCCGCTGGTGGTATCAAAGTGCACCTGGCGGATAATGCGCAGGCGATTTTCCTCCGCACGCTTGGATGCAGTCACACTCAATGGATTGGCTGGTGGGAATGCCACCATGGGGCCAAAGGTGGCTGAGCGCGTGTTAGGCTGCGCGTACTTGAAGCCCTCGCGCAGGGTACCCAGCAGGCCACCGCGGATGCGACCGGTTTGTGCGTCCTTGCGCGTTGCGGATTCGAGCCGCTTGGCGACGTACTCCAGCAGCAAACGCTGCGCATTCTCCCGTGTCGCCTCGGGAGCATCCTGCGGCACGGCCTTGGCGTAGTCCTCCGGGTACTGGGTGGAAAGCCAGTGCAACACGTCCGCCGGGAACAAACCAAGGCGTGCGTCCCAGCCGGTGTCCTTCATCCCTGGCTCATAAATCCAGCCGCTAGATTTAAGCGACTCGCAGATAGTTTCTTCTAGGCGCTCTTCGCGCATAATGTCACGTTTAGGCATGAGATTCGTCCTTGTAAGTAGGGGCGACAGGAATATCAATCTGGCCGGTCACCGCTGCCGAAATCACCGCCGCACGACGCTCCGCCAGCAAGTCCCGCAACTTTGTAATGTCTGACAACATTGAGTCAATCTCGGCGGTCTCACGGTCGATCTCGTCGGCGATGCGGCGCTGTTCAGCGAGGGGTGGGAGGAATACTCGGAACTGCTGGAACGTGCCGTACCCCAGGCTTTGCATAGAATGACTGGTTCCGACGATCGAAAACTCTACTTGCTTTCGATAAGCAGGAGTCTTAGCCCAAAGAGCTAGATACTTGGGGTCAGTATGTGGTCCTGGGAACAGCCTCCAAATTTTGTCACTAAAGATTAGGTTCGCTCTGGTTTCGCCAACGTAAGACATGGCACCTACGTATTCAGGGCTGTTTAGGCGGTTAAACAAGAGATCGCCGGATTTCACGAAGTGCTCGGTAGGAACGTTTTCTACTTGCCCAGCCTCAATAAGTCGATTTTGCGACGGTAAGAACCTTCCAGATGAAATAGCAGAAGTCTTCAGGATTCCGGTTTCGTCGTCCCCCGCCATCGATTGACCCCCTACCAAGCCGCTCCCGCCCAAGTGACCCGCAACTGCGATCGACATTGGCGCGGCGTCGGCATCGATTCGTTGATCAATGAGACGCTGTATTAATGCTGAATGTCTTTCGTTCAAAAGCCGTTCCATCTCGTCCAAATCGGCGCGCATGCCGTCGATCTCGGCGGTCTCGCGGTCGAGGTAGTCAGCGATGGCGCGCTGGGTGGGAAGAGGTGGAGCGGGAACGCGCAGTCTCGCTATCTTAGTAGGGGATGTAGCTGGGTAGCTTGTTCCCGTTGAGTCTGCGACTATTTCGTCAACAACCTGATCGGCAGTAAGCAAGTACTTGATGTAGCGTCCGTCAGAGATGCCTGCATGAGGCCGAACAACGCAGAACCCTGTGGAAAATACTAAGTTCTCAGTACTTACCGGGACAGGGGCGATCGCCCTGAGATAAGTCCTAACAGTTGAAACAACCACGTCCCCCGGTCGAGCTAATCGACGTGCTCTTGACGGTGCATTTGCGATTGTAAAGGTCTGCTGGGGAATCTCTACACGCCCTGTCTTGACATTAGATATATCAACGTAGTTAAACGAAAACTCGGACGACGTGCTCTCAGGCAGTAAATCATCGTCAAACGAACAAAGCGACCACAACGGTGCTAGTTCGATTCTCCTTCCCATTACTTCCTCACCTGCCCGAACTTATCCATGAGTCGGCCCATGACCTCGGCTACGTCGGCATCGATCTCGGTTAAGGGACGAACCGGCTCAGGTTTGTAGAACACGCGCTTAAACGGGATCTCGTAGCCGGTGACGGCTTTAGCTGCGTCCCAGGTGACATCAGGCGCGAAGGGGAGTACTTCACGCTGCATGTGCTCGTCGATGTCTTCGGTAAGCGGCACGCGCTCGGTCATGGTAAACGACGGATCAAGAACCGGGTCACCCTTGCGGTCAACTGCTGGCTCGGCTTCGTTGTCAGGGACGGCGATGGCCTTGGAGATAGCGTCGATAAGCGTGGCGGGCATCTTCACACCGTGTTCCTTGGCCGCGGCCTTGAGCGCGTCCGGCAGGTCGTTGTAGGAAGCGTTAGCCACCGCGCGTACCACGCCGGCGTGTTCGTTAACAGCCTGCTTGTGCGCTAGTACCTCAGCAATTGCGTCGTCGGTGACGTGGACTCCTAGGCGTGCTTGCTTGGTGACCTTCACATCGCGGAAGCCCAAGTCTTCTGGGGTAAGCACCTTGGACATGTCGCTATCGGCAAACTCGTTGTAGGCCTTGAGCACGGTGTCTCGGTCGGCTTCGCGCATCTCGCGGCGTTTGTCGCCCAAGCCTTTGTCTGGCACAGACCAGCACGCGGAGGCATCAATGAGCTGCACAAAGCCCTTGCGGTGGTCTTCCTTATTGGTGTCCAGAATCCAGATGTAGGTGGAAATACCTGTGCCATAGAACATGTTGGTGGGCAGCTGAATAATCGCGTCCACCAGGTCATTTTCTAGCAGCCAGGCGCGGATCTGGTCGGGGCCGGAACCAGGGCCACCCGTAAACAGCGGCGATCCGTTGGACACCACCGCACCACGTCCCCCGGAACCGTTTTCGCCCGCGGGCATGAGCTTGGAGGCTACGTGGGCAAGAAACAGCATCTGGCCATCGCTCTTGTTGGGTAGGCCGTGGCTAAAGCGAGACCCCGGCACCTTGGCCTGTTCCTTGACCGCCGACTGCTGTACCGACCAATCAGAACCAAACGGCGGGTTGGACAGAATGTACTCGAACTGTTCACCTTCATACAGGTCTGTCAGCAGTGTGTCACCGTGGCGGATCGCGTCCGGCTCACCACCCTGAATGAGCAAGTCGGCCTTGCCAATGGCGTAGCCGGTGGGCATGAGTTCCTGGCCTGCGAGGTTGACCTCAATGTTGGGGTTGAGTTCCTTCAACGCGCGCTCGGCCACGAGCAGCATGCCGCCGGTACCCGCGGTGGGGTCGTAGACGGTGCGTGAGGCACCGGGGGAGGTTAAGCCCAGGTCGTCGGAGGCAAAGAGGATGTCCACCATGAGTCGGATCGCATCGCGCGGGGTGTAGAAGGCACCCGCAGCCTTGCCCTTGGTGTTAAACGCCCGGTACATCACATGCTCAAATAGGTCACCCATCTGTGCGTTGGGCAGCGCTTCAACGGACATGTCGATGGTGGAGAAGTGCTTCACCATGGGCCACAGACGACCAGCCTGGTCAAGGGTGCGCATCTTCACCGCGAAGTCGAACGCATCCCAAATATCGCGCACCGACTGCGAAAACGCACCAACGTAGTCCATGAGCGAGTCATAGACATGATCATCGGTCTCCGCGATACGGGTTAAGTCCAGCTGCGAGGTGTTGTAGAAGGACAGCCCAAATTGTGACTGCACCTCCCAATCCATATAGGCCTCACTCATGCCGTCGTCATGTAGTTGGTGCGCCAGGTCTAAAACCTTGTCTTTGGTGGGAGCCAAAATACATTCCAGGCGGCGCAGCACAGTCAACGGCAGGATGTAGTCGCCATAGTCTTCTGGCTCGACGATGGAGCGCAGGTACTTATCGGCGGTGGCCCACACAACAGACTGATTGAGGTCAGTGGTACTCACAGCGGGTGTCCTTCTTTTAGGTCGCTTTAGATAGTTTCGACTCATAACACTAGCCGGGATAGGGGACATTCAGGTCGTGAGTGCCCTGCTTTTCCTAGCACGTCCCTTCGATAGGGGAGGCAGAAAAAGACCCCAGCTGTGGCGCTGGGGCAGGAGACTTAGGCTGTGCGGAACGCAGCTGCTTATCTGTAAGCATGGCTTTCCTTATACGAAAATCGGTGGTCAGGAACCTAAAATTTTAGTTCCTGACCACCTGAAACAGCGGGCCGGTGCTTTAGATCAGCACGTCCCTAATCTCGTCTCCGCTGAAGCGTCCTGGGTTTAGTTCCTACCTCAGCT
>NZ_KV788299.1:0-15645 GCF_001807215.1 Corynebacterium sp. HMSC05D08
AGACTCCGTGACCAAAAACTCCATAGACATCACACCCTTGCACTAGAAGAGCACCTCCCCTAGCGTTCCCTCCGGCGGTTCCAAACCGATGTGCCGCCACGCCGCGGCAGTTGCCACACGACCGCGGCCTGTGCGGGCAATCATGCCGGCACGAACAAGGTAAGGCTCGCACACTTCCTCCACAGTGGAGGGCTCCTCGCCCACTGCCACAGCCAGGGTATTTACACCGACTGGGCCACCACCGTGGCCCTTGATCAAGGCTTCCAGGACGGCCCGGTCGAGGCGATCTAGCCCCATTTCATCGACGTCGAAGACAGCAAGGGCGCCTTGGGCGGCCGCTAGATCAATGTGTCCATCACCGTTTACCTCAGCGAAGTCACGGACTCGTCGCAGCAAACGGTTGGCAATACGCGGGGTTCCTCGTGAACGAGAACCAATCTCAACCGCCGCGTCTTGGTCAATCTCCACATCAAGAATGGTGGCGGCACGGGTAATGACCTTGGTCAAATCTGCGGTGTCGTAGTACTCCATCTGGGCCGTAAAACCGAAGCGGTCACGCAACGGTCCCGTGAGCATGCCGGCGCGCGTAGTGGCACCAACGAGAGTAAATGGCGGAATCTCCAGGGGAATCGAAGTGGCACCCGGACCTTTACCCACGATGACGTCAATACGGAAGTCCTCCATCGCCATATAGAGCATCTCCTCCGCAGGGCGGGCGATGCGGTGGATCTCGTCGATGAAGAGGACGTCGCCTTCCATCAGGTTCGACAGCATCGCTGCGAGGTCGCCTGCGCGTTCCAAAGCTGGACCCGATGTCATACGCAGTGATGTGCCAAGTTCTTGGGCAATGATCATCGCCATGGTGGTCTTACCCAGGCCGGGTGGGCCCGAAAGCAGCACGTGGTCTGGAGTGACGCCGCGATTCTTAGCGCCATTGAGCACCAAGGACAGCTGCTCGCGCACCTTAGGTTGGCCGATGAACTCGTCGATGGACTTAGGGCGCAAGGAGCGCTCGATGTCGTGTTCACCTTGCTGCTTTGTGGCATCGACGTCAGCATTGCGCGCCGCGGACATGCTGGAGGTAGTGCTTTGCCCAGCTACCAGGCCGTCCGGTAACTGAAACTCAGTGCGTTCTACGTCTGACATGTCTTTATACCCTTTGTTTAGATTGTTGCGCGCTGACTCTGACAGCGGAGACTATTTCTTACGTCCCAATTGTGCCAGTGCACCACGAAGGACAACCGCCGTTTCTGCGGCTGACTCCTCCGCCACGATGCCCTCCACGACTGGACGGGCGGCTTTGTCGGTGAAACCGAGTCCAACGAGTGCCTCCACCACTTGGTCGACCACCGGCCCATGGGCCACCGCCGCGGAGGCTTCCTGCCCTGGCTGGGCCTGAGGCGCAAAGGCGCTGACCTTATCCCTCAGCTCGAGTGCGAGGCGCTCTGCCATGCGCTTGCCGACGCCCGGAATAGTTTGCAGCGTCTTCGCATCGCCGGAGGAAATGGCCTGAGCTAGCTGGCTTGGCCCCATAACAGATAGCGCCGCCAGCGCCAGCTTGGGTCCGAGCCCAGAGACGGTCTGGAGGACGTGGAACATATCGCGGTCCTCATCGTTGCTAAAGCCGTAAAGGGTCATGGAATCTTCCTTGACCACCATCGAGGTCAGCACAGTTGCTTCATCGCCCCGGCGCAAAGTGCCGAGGGTCACTGGCGTAGCAAGAAACTTGTAACCAACGCCAGCACATTCGATGACGGCATGATCAAGGCTGATGGACAACACCGTTCCGCGTAGTGATGCAATCACAGCGTCAGCTCCTTTTCTTTATTCTTTCTGCTAGTTCCTAGCTCAGTAATTTTTCTATCAAGATTTTGCGTGTGGCATAGCGCTGCGTATGTCAGCGCGGCTATACGCTACTGGCTGGTCGCGGCTTCTTTGCCCGGCCTTTCACGCCACTCGTCTTCGGCCATGTGCCCGTGTTCTGCCCTATTCGAGCCAAGGCTGGGGCACGCCAGCAGTGACAAACTGCTAGGGCCAAGGCATCTGCGGCATCCGCCGGCTTGGGTGGTTCGCCCAAACCAAGGATGCGCGTAATCATCGCGGTCATTTGCTTCTTGTCTGCCCGGCCGTTGCCAGAGATAGCCTTCTTCACCTCTGACGGGGTGTACATATGCACCGGAATGTCGCGCTCAGCGGCGGCTAGGACCACCACGCCAACGACGTGCGCGGTTTGCATCACCGTGGATACTTCACCACGTTCGAAGACTCGCTCGATAGCAACCACATCCGGCTTGTAGTCCTCCATCCACTCTTTGACAGCTATGGAAAGACGCAAAAGACGCTCAGTAAGCTCCTTATCGCTGGGGGTACGGGCAACACCGACCGCCACAGGTATCACCGAGCGACCACGCCCTGCTTGCACCACAGAAAGACCACACCGGGTAAGACCAGGGTCTATCCCCATGACGCGCAGGCCTTCCAGATTCACAGCTAACCCCCTCCTAGTCTGGACAATCTCTTTGCGCCTAGACGGGCGCAACAGCGAAAAGAACTAAAGTGAATTCACAGTCCAGTCAATCATACACACACATGTTCTAAGAATGTGCAGGGGCAGAGAGCCTGCGATAGTAAAACGCAAACACGCCCGAGCAGTGCAATCATGCGCGGGCGCGTTTTAAACCTTGTTTAGACCTTGTCTAGTGAGAATCTGCGCGTGTAGATCCCACAGCAAGCAGTTTAGTCCTGCTCGAGTTCTGCCAAGACAGCCTCAGAAAGGTTCATGTTGGTGTAGACGTTCTGCACGTCATCAGAATCTTCGAGGGCGTCGATCAGGCGGAAGATCTTGCGGGCATCGTTTGCCTCGAGCGGAACCTCGACGGAAGCACGGAAGTCGGTGTCATTATCGTCGACCTCGATACCAGCCTCGGTGAGGGCTTCCTTCACTGCCGGAATATCACCAGGTGCGCAAACTACCTCGAACTTCTCGCCGAGGTCATTGACCTCTTCAGCGCCTGCTTCCAGAACTGCCATCAGGACGTCATCCTCGGTCAGCTCGCCCTTGTTGACCAAGACAAGGCCGGTGCGGGAGAACATGTAGGCCACGGAGCCAGACTCGCCCAGGTTGCCGCCGTTCTTGGACATTGCGGTGCGAACATCGGTGGCTGCACGGTTGCGGTTATCGGTAAGGCACTCGATGAGCATTGCCACACCGTTCGGGCCATAGCCCTCGTACATGATGGTCTCCCAGTCAGCACCGCCGGCCTCTTCGCCGGAGCCGCGCTTGCGGGCGCGCTCGATGTTATCGTTCGGCACGGAGGCCTTCTTGGCCTTCTTGATCATGTCATCGAGAGTCGGGTTAGCAGCCGGATCGCCACCACCGGTGCGGGCCGCGACCTCGATGTTCTTAATCAGCTTGGCAAATTCCTTGCCGCGCTTGGCATCGTTAGCAGCCTTCTTGTGCTTGGTAGTAGCCCATTTGGAGTGTCCGGACATTTCATCCCTTTCATTGTGGCTCTATGAAACTGCCTGCAATTATACGGACGGGCGTAGAGCAGTTAAAACAGCCCCCACCGTTTTCCGGCGTTTGAGTAAGTGTTTTTCTAGACGTTTTGCCAATTGCCGTTGTGCGAGCCTATCTGCATGCCCTCGCGCACGGTTCGGGTAAGCCCTTCCTGGACCACCACGGCAACCAAATCCCCGCCCTGGTTAAAGATCTTTCCGGTGGCCAAACCGGTCGCATTTTGCGCGGATGGTGATTCCTGCACATACAGCAACCACTCATTAACGCGCACTGGACGCAGGAACCAGATCGAGTGATCCAGGCTGGCAAGCTGTACTTGCTCGCCTTGATGTGGCAGCAGCGAAGCACGGATTAAGGTCATGTCAGACATATAGGCAAGTGCCGCACAGTGGGCATCCTGGCTGCTTGCTGACGCCGCAAATTCTGGCGAGGTGTTGCGGAACCACACGTAGCGGAACCCAGCGCCTGTGGCTTCTGCAAGTTCAGGGTCACGGCTTTCCTGCGGGACCAAACGGATATCCCAGTCTTCCCACTCGCGCAGGATGATGCGGGTGGAATAAGGAGCACCACCGCCGGCGGCTGCAGCCTCCTCCGGGCCCATAACCTCCGGCATGGCGTCCTGGTGCTCAGGACCAAAGTCATCGGCGATGTGGAAACCCGCGTTGAGCATGAAAATCAGGCGATCATCTTGGAAGAGGCGCACCTGACGGGTAGCAAAAGAGCGGCCGTCCCGCACGCGCTCTACCTCAGCACGCGCAGGCGCGGCGGCATCACCCGGGCCCACGAAGTAGCCATGCAAGGAATGCACGAGCTTTCCTTCAACGGTGTGCTGGGCTGCAGCGAGCGCCTGGGCTACCACCTGCCCGCCAAAGGTGCGCGCAATCTGGGACGGAACCATGGGCACGGAAAAGACATCACCCTGAGCCTTTTCGTTCAGCGGCGCTAAATCAATAACCTCGCACACCTTAGCCATTACCTACGCGGGACTCCTCTCTTTGCTCAACGCGCAACATTAACGTGCGTTCTTCACATGCAACCCTGCCAACTTTACCTGTGCGCCGGGCTAGCGCGTAGGATATGCCGCATGACATTTCTACGCCCTGCTGGCTTGCACCGCGTCGTTGCCTACCTAGAGATGTTCACGTGGGCATTTCTTATTTTCTCTATGGTTTTGAAGTACTCCGGCGTGACGGAGGCTTTAACTCCTATCGCTGGCGGTATCCACGGTTTTGGTTTCCTCTGCTTCATCGTCGTGGGCGTCATGGTGTGGATCAACAACAAGTGGTCCTTTGGCCTGGGCATGTTGGGGCTAATCGTTTCGGTCATACCTTTTGCCGCGCTCCCGTTTGCGCTTTGGGTGGACAAGCACGATAAGTTCCTGCCGCATTGGCGCTTTAACGATTCTGAGCAGCCACATGGTCTTGCCGAGCAACTTTTGGCCCAGGTAGTGCGCTTCCCAGTGCGCACTCTGAGCGTGTTCGTCGTAATCATTGCGCTGGTCTTTGGCGTTCTGCTGATGCTCGGGCCACCCGTCGATGTCGAATCCACTATCGAGTCGAACATCTAATAGCATCACTTAGGTGAAAATTTTTTGTTCCGTTCCAGCAGTATGGACTGGCTGGATTTGTTTCCGGCTTATCCTCATCGGACTACTGAAATGGAATTACGTCCCGCTAGGAGATATCTCCTATTACTTCTCCGGGCGTTTTGGGGCGAACTCCTCGGATATGACAGAGTACCCGCCCCCTGGCACGTGGCCTTCGATTCTCGTCGGCTGGTTGAGCGGCCCGAATCAGACCAGCTTTACCGTTATTTTTACAGGGCTATGCCTGCTTGTCGACGCCGCTTTCCTCATGGTCTTGCTTCACGGCTGGCGCCGCAAGCCGCAGGCCTTCGTCGCCGCATGGTTTTGGGTTATCTTTGGAACCGCAGTGGGTCAGGTCTTTGTCTGGCGCCTCGATATTTTTCCGGCTCTGGCGGTTGCTGCCGCAGGAGTGCTTCTTGGCCGCAACTCGCGGCTTGCGGCGGCGCTGCTTGGCCTTGCCACCACGATGAAGCTGTGGCCGGGCGTGCTCGCCGCAGGCCTGGTTGGCCGCTTCAATGCCCGTGCGACTTGGCAGCGCCTTAGCGCGTTCGTCGCTTCCATCGTGGGCATTTGCCTGCTCGTCATCGCCTTCAATGACGTCGAGCGCCTTATCTCCCCGCTGCGCTACCAAGAGGTGCGCGGACTGCAGGTGGAATCGATACCTGCAACGCTTCCGGTATTTGCCTCGCATCTTTTCCCGGACACTTGGTCCATCAGCTACGCTGCCTCCAAGAGTTTTGAAATCACCGGCCCTTGGGTTAGCGCGCTGTTAGTTCTTAGCAACGTTTTGACTTTGGCGATGCTGTTTTTCGCCATCGGTTTCGCACTCATGCGCTTCCGCAACGGCAACTGGGGTGCGCGCAGCACGCTGGCCTTTTTCATCACGATGATCTGCCTGCTATTTATCAGCAACAAGGTCTTTTCCACCCAGTACATCACCTGGCTCGGCCCAATCTTGGCGGTAGCGCTCAAGGATGCCTGGCCGCATGCTTCATCAGTTGCGCATCAACATATCGACGAAAAAGTAGGCACAGTGCTGCGCAACCTCGCACTGTGCACGCTTGCTGCGGCGGCACTGGGCACACTGGTCTACCCGTTCAACTATGACTCGGTGCTCGACGCGGGCCGCGGCGGCCTCTTCCCTGCCTTCTTGTTGCTGGCGCGCAACATGCTCATCCTCGTGATGACAGGCCTTGCTTTCTCTTGGCTGCGCTTGGAGCTCAAGCGCGAAAATACTAGCTCTACCAAGCAAGAAGCTCAGTAGCAGGAACTACTCAGTAATCCGTAGCTGGCTGATCTCGAAGAACTCCGGCAGCGGTGCCGTACCTCCCAGGCGGAAGATGCGCACAAGGGGGCGTAGGCGTAGCGAGCGGGTATCGCTGACCGCTTCGTTGTAAAAGCGATGAGCAAGGTGGATGCGCCCCTCGGCGTCGGCAAGCAATGCGGGACGCTCAGCAAAGCGCTCGTTGACCGCGATAGACAGCGCCCGCTCGTGGGCCGAACGCGTCTCAAAATGGCCCTGGGCAAGCTCGCTCGACTCCGCGCGGGAGGCAACCTCCTCCAGCTCCGGCGCTAGCGCTGCCACGACGGCGGCGCGGCGGTCAAGGGTGGCCTCCAGCTGCACCAAAGCCGCATCCGTGCGGATGTGCAGCGAGTTCAGCCGCTGCGCGGTGAAATAGGCCCACATCAAGATGAGCACGAGCGCGACGATCGCGATAACCAGTTCTACTGCCATAGTCTTTTCCTGCTCTTAAATCCGATGTAGATAAAGGGCGGCAACGCCCGCTGCTACTTGGTGCGGACCTTAGTTCCGTCCTGCACGGTCTCATAAACCTGCATCACGGCAGCGGCCACGTGGTCCCAATCGTAGGTGCGAGCGCGCTGGGTACCGGCTTCAATTAAAGCATTGCGCTTATCTTTGTCCTGCAGCACAAGGTTGAGCACCCGCGCCAGATCACGGGCATCCTCGTTGCGGAACAACGCACCGGCGGGGGTCTCAGAATCTGCGTCGCAAACGGCCGCAAACGCCTCAAGATCGGAAGCTACCACCGCGCAGCCTGCGGCCATGGCCTCTACCAGGACGATGCCGAAGCTTTCGCCGCCGGTGTTAGGAGCGACATAGATATCAGCGCGGCCGAGGATCTCCGCCTTTTCCACATCGCTCACGCGGCCAACGAAGTCCACGCCCTCGACCTCTCGCGGGCGGCCGCCGCCCATGACGGTGACCTTGACGTCCGTCTCCACCATCGTGAGGGCTTCCAGCAGAATATCCAGGCCCTTGCGTGGCTCGTCGAGACGCCCCAAGAATACAATCTCGGGCACCTTCTGCCCGGATTGGCCTGGCTGGCTTTCTTGTTCACGATCCGCCGCGACACGCTTGCGGGCCGCCGCGTACACGGAGGTATCCACGCCATTCGGAATAAGTACTGGGTCGCCGCCTAGCTGTTCTACCTGCCAGCGGCGGGCCATCTCTGAGACGGCAATGCCGCCGCGCACCTTTTCCAGGATTGGTGTGAGGAAAGGCTTGGCCAGCTTCAGCACGAGCGAGCTAGAAGCCGAGGCGTGGTAGGTCGCGACGATAGGACCTTTGGCTTGTGCCAGCGCCACCATGGAGTAGCTCGGCGAGTTCGGCTCGTGGATGTGCAGCACGTCGAAGTTGCCGTGTTCAATGAACTTCTTGACGTTGCGCTTTACCTGCGGGCCTACGGACAAGCGGGCCACGGAGCCGTTGTAGGTAATCGGAATCGCGCGCCCGCCCTTCATGACAAAGCTCGGCAGCTGTGTCTCCGGCGCTGCCGGGCCAAGGACCTCCACGTGGTGGCCTTGCTCGATAAAGACGGTGGCCAAATCCAGGATGTGGGCTTGCACGCCGCCTGGCTCGTCAAAGGAATACGGGCATACGATTCCGATACGCACTACTGCCTACTTCCTTACTTTTTACCGTTATCTTCGAGCTTTTCTTGGGACGTACGCTTGTCCTTGGCTGCGCGGCGTGCAGCGCGATCGGCCGCGCGGCGTTTAACGTCTACATTCCACTGCGGCTGCAGCATATGCCAGTCCGCCGGGTGGGCCTTGATGTTTGCGGCGAAGCCATCGGCCAGGCGTTGGGTGGTCTCCTGCACATTGGTGACCTCCACCTGCGGGCTGACGGAAAGGCCCCAGCCTTCATCCTCGAACCAGGAGTGGACCACGTGCAATGCTGCCCCGGTTTCCATGGCCAAGCGGGCCGGTCCGGCAGCCATGTTGGCTTCCTCGCCCATGAAGTCGACCGTGACGCCAGTGCGAGTGAGGTCGCGCTCGGCCAACAGGCAGACCACACCACCTGCTTCCAAGACTTCCTTGAGTCGGCCAAAAGGTGAGGTCTTCTCTCCTGTCAGAGCGAGAACCTCAAAGCCTAGGGACTCGCGGAAGTCCACGAAGGCGTCGAAAAGCACCTCCGGCTTGAGCCTTTCTGCAACCGTTGTGAATTGGCCATAGTGGCCCACCAGAAACACCCCGGCCATGTCCCAGTTACCAGTGTGTGGAAGCGTGAGGATGACGCCTTTGCCGCGGGCCACGGAGTCGTCGAAGTTCTCTAAGCCCTGCAAACCGGAAAGCAGCTTGGCGTGCAGATCCGGGTCCTGATGGATCGACGGCAGGCAGAATGCCTCCCGCCAGTAGCGCATATAGGAACGCATAGAATTGCGCACCAACTCGCGCGTGACGTTTTCTGGGCCCACCACTCGCGCTAAGTTTTGGCGCAATTGCTCCATGCCTCGGCCATCATCGCTGGCGCGGTCTGCACCCCAGTCAAAAAGGCGCTTGGCCCACTTCTCCGGCAACAAACGCACCAGCCGCCAACCGGCTAAATAGCCGGCGGCAGCCAGTTGTTCGCGGTTTAGTCCAGGAACAAGGGCCATGGGCGTTAATCCTTAAAGATCTGGGGTGAAGCGGGCCTTCGTGTCCTGGCGGGCGGCCTGGACCATGCGCTGAATGATGGTAAAAATGGAACCGAATACAAGGATCCACAGGGCGATCTCGATGGCGCCGGGAACGCCCAGGCCCTCCAAGCCGATGCCGCCGAGGCCGATGATGAGGCGCTCTGGGCGCTCGATCAGACCGCCGACCATCTTGAAGCCAGAAGCCTCGCCGCGGGCCTTGATATAGGAAATGACCTGCGAAGAAACCAGCACGATGAGGCAGGCCACCACGTGGATGGGGCGAGCGTTATCGACGTAGACCAGCCAGTACAAGATGGCAGCAAACAGGGCGCCGTCGGTGATGCGATCACAGGAGGCGTCGAGAGTCGCGCCAAACTTGGACCCGCCCGTGGTCATGCGCGCCATCGTGCCGTCAAGCATGTCGAAGGCCGCAAAGAGACCAGAGAGCACCGCTGCCGCGAACAGGTGATCCAGAGGAATGCAGACGACTGCGATAGCAATGGTGACAAGAGTGCCGACGATGGTGACCATGTTGGGGGTCAGCCCCATCTTCAGAAACAGCTTTGCCACGGGTTCCACGACGACTGCCGCTGGCTTTCGCCCGTGAACGCTAAGCATGCGAATCCTCCTCATCGATCTCCCGCCAGCCTTGGGCCAAAAGGGCGCGAGTCTCTTGTAATAACTGAGGCAACACTTTAGTGCCCTCCAAGACAGTCATAAAGTTGCTGTCACCGGCCCACCGGGGAACCACATGCAAATGTAAGTGATCTCCCACGGAACCGCCAGACGCCTTGCCCAGGTTGAAGCCCACGTTGATTGCTTCCGGCTTGGACACGCGCTTTAAAACACGTACCGCCTTTTGGGCGAAGGCCATCAGCTCGTGGGATTCCTCTAGAGTCAAGTTCTCCAGCTGGGATTCCTTGCGATAAGGCACCACCATTAAATGTCCCGAGTTATAGGGAAAAAGGTTCAGCAAAGCGTAGACATACTCGCCCCGGGCAATAATCAGCCCGTCCTCATCGCTGCCCTTGGGAGCCTCAACGAAGGGGTCCTTCGAACGCTTCGAGATATACGCCATTCGGTAGGGAGCCCACAGCCGCTCAAGGCGGTCTGGTTCCCCTGCCCCGGAATCGACGTATTGCTCGTTAGCGTCGTGCACTGATCAACTCTTCGTTCGGCTGTTCGTTGATGCGCTCAGCAACCCATGCGGCGATGAGCTCGATAGCCTCATCCACCGGCACGCCGTTGACCTGCGAACCGTCCAGGAAGCGGAAGGAGACGGCGTTGGCGTCGACGTCGCGCTCGCCGGCGAGCAGCATGAAAGGCACCTTGCCGGTGGTGTGGTTGCGGATCTTCTTCTGCATGCGGTCGTCAGAGGTATCCACATCGGCACGGATGCCGCGCTTGCGCAGCTTCGCAGCGATGGCCTCGAGGTGCGGCGAGAACTCGTCTGCGACCGGGATGCCCACGACCTGATGTGGGGCCAGCCAAGCTGGGAAAGCACCGGCGTAGTGCTCGAGAAGCACGCCAAAGAAACGCTCGATGGAGCCGAACAGCGCGCGGTGAATCATGATCGGACGCTGCTTGGTGCCGTCGGACGCGGTGTACTCCAGCTCGAAGCGCTCCGGCAGGTTGAAGTCCAGCTGAACCGTGGACATCTGCCAGGTACGACCGATGGCATCGCGTGCCTGAACGGAAATCTTCGGGCCGTAGAAAGCTGCACCAGCTGGGTCCGGAACCAGCTCGAGGCCGGACTTTTCAGCAACGGACTGCAGGATGGAAGTAGAGCGCTCCCAAATCTCATCGGAGCCCACGTACTTGTTCGGATCCTTAGTGGACAGCTCCAGATAGAAGTCATCCAAGCCATAATCCTTGAGCAAGGAGATGATGAAGTCCAAGACCTTGGTCAGCTCATCTTCCAGCTGCTCCGGGGTGCAGTAGATGTGGGAGTCATCCTGGGTAAAGCCGCGCGCACGCGTGAGACCGTGGATAACGCCGGACTTCTCGTAGCGGTAGACCGTACCGAATTCAAAAAGGCGCAGCGGAAGCTCGCGGTAGGAACGGCCACGGGATGCGAAGATGAGGTTGTGCATCGGGCAGTTCATCGGCTTCGCGTAGTAATCCTGCGGTTGCTTGGTGCAGTTGCCGTCCTCGTCGTACTCACCATCGAGCTGCATCGGCGGGAACATACCGTCGGCGTAGAAGTCCAGGTGGCCGGACTTCTTGAACAGGTCACCCTTGGTCAGGTGCGGGGTGGAAACAAAGGAGTAGCCGTCCTGGATGTGGCGACGACGGGAGTGTTCTTCCATCTCCATGCGCACAACGGCGCCGTTAGGGTGGAAGACCGGGAAGCCGGAGCCAATCTCGTCCGGGAAGGAGAAAAGGTCAAGCTCCTGGCCCAGACGGCGGTGATCGCGCTTCTCAGCCTCAGCGATCATGTGCTGGTAGGCCTCGAGGGCCTCCTTGGACTCGAAAGCCGTGCCGTAGATGCGCTGCAAGCCAGCCTTTGACTGGTCACCGCGCCAGTAAGCAGCCGAAGAACGGGTCAGAGTGAAAGCCGGGATGTACTTGGTGGTTGGCAGGTGCGGGCCACGGCACAGGTCAAACCATTCGACCTCGCCGGTACGCGGGTTGATGTTGTCGTAGTGCGTGAGATCGCCTGCGCCCACCTCTGCTGCTTCATCAGAATCTGGGTCGACGTTGCCCTTGTCCTGAATGAGTTCGAGCTTGAAGGGCTCGTCGGCAAGTGCGGCCTCTGCCTCTTCGTTGGAAGAGTAAACGCGACGCTCGAAGCGCTGGCCAGTTTTAATGATATTCTTCATGCGCTTCTCGATGGCCTTCAGCGCTTCAGGGGTGAAGGGCTCATCGGTCTGAAAGTCGAAGTAGAAGCCGTTCTCGATGGCCGGACCGATGCCCAACTTGGTGCCAGGGAACTCGGCCTGCACAGCCTGTGCCATCACGTGTGCGGTGGAGTGGCGGATGACGGCGCGGCCGTCCTCCTCGCTAGCCGCGACAGGAGTGAACTCTGCGTCGACTGCCGGGGTGTGCGAAAGGTCGTAGAGCACTCCATCGGTGCCGCGAACGACGACGACTGCCTCGGGCCCCTTGTTGGGGAGCTCAAGCTCTCGCATCGCTGCGCCTACTGCAGTGCCAGCAGGCACCTTAAAAGGCTCATAGTTCACTGGTACAGCTGGAATCATTTCCGCCATGACTAGTTGCGCTCCTTATGCGCTCACGCTTCGATCGACATACCTGGCCGACCAAAGCTAATTCAAGAGTTACAGCGTGAAAGTCTACCCTGCCTAGGTCTCAAGCAACGATTCGCCCCAGTACGACCCGCCTGAGGTTCCGGCAGGTACGTAATACATGGCGGAGCCGATGTGTGTAATCCATGTATTGAGCTGATCCTGCTCATCAAGGCGGGCCTGGATGGGCTCGAATTGCTTGGTTGGATCCTTCTGGAAGCAGATGAAAATCTGGCCGGCGTTGCTTAACTCGCCCGGGTTATCTGGCGATGGTGCCAAGTTGAAGTTGAAAGGTCGGCGCAGAATCTTCTGCTCTGGGTGGTCTTTTGGCGGATGGGCGCGGGCGACGTGCGAGGACGGATCGATGGCTTTCAATCCAAAGGAGTCGCGGGCTTCAAGGTCTACTGGGTCGAATTCATCCGTTCCGTGCATTGGCGCACCGGTGTCGAGCTTGCGACCAGTGGATGCCTCACGCGCGGCACGATCGAGTTCTTCCCAGGTGTCAAGGTTCATGTGGATGCGACGGACCACCATGGCGGTTCCGCCGGCGAAACGACCTTCGTCGATCCAGACTTGGTCCATGAATTCCTCGTGCGTATGAGGATTCACCGTGCCGTCTTTCTGCCCAAAGAGATTACGGGCAGTCTCCCCTTTTGCAGCCGAACCATTGGCGTGGCCAAAGCCCTGCTGTACCCAAGCTGTTTCCGCATAGCTTGAGCTAGCTCGAGTCATGTGCCGCATTACGAATGCGGTGGTTAAGGGATCATCACTGCAAATCTGCAGAACCACGTCGGTCTGGCCCCACTCCGGACGGAGCTTATCGCGGCTGTATTTACGAACATCGCCCAGCCATTCAGGCTTTTCGGCCCCTGTCTTGGCGAAGAAGCCTTCGCCCCAGCCGCACGTGATGGTGAGGCTGGCCGGTGTCTGAGTCAGCTCGGTTTCGAGGCTGCCGACTGGATTTTCAGCCGTACACAGGCGGCGTGCGTCCTCAGTCCACAAACGCATGAGCGCCTTAGCACCTCGTGCGGTGGTCTTCGTTTTGAGGTTGAAACCCACTAAGGCTACGTGGGCCTGAGGTGGGGTCTCAATGCCTGCTTGGTGCTCACCGTCGAAGGCCACGATGTCATCGCCCATGATGGGGGCGGCGTCGGGCGCGGCGTCTTGTCCAGCAGACTCACTGCCCTCCGCGCAGCCCGCCACTACCAGCGCGCTCGCCGCTACAGCGCCACCCACAAGAAGTCCGCGGCGGCTGAGCGCAAGCGCCACATCACCCGATTGCGGTGGCAAGGAGGCTGGGCTGCCTGCCGTCTCGCTGGGGGTGAAGGATGCGGTGATTGGGGTAGATTCTGCAGACATCGTGATGTTTCCTCCTAAAACGGTATGCCTCGACGGTGGACCTTCTAGCGATGCTCTTAGTGAGCGTGCTTTGCTTCGCTAGTGTTAGCCGCCTCGCTCATGTGATCGCCGTGCATGTGCTCGCCACTCATCCCAGAACCGTGAGCATGGCCGTGCTGGTGACCGGACATGTCACCGTAGTTCTCATCACCAGCGCCAATTTCTCGAACCGGCAGCTCCCCTAGCTCAACCTTGGAGCCGTCAGAAAGCAACAGAGTGACCTCAACCTTCTCGCCGGCCATGACTGGTTCTTTAACGCCCATGAGCATCAGGTGCTCACCACCTGGCTTCAACTCAGCAGACTCACCAGCTGCAATCTTGAGGCCGCCGCTCTTTTCCCGCATGACGCCATCTACGACCTCATGGATCTGGTACATGTCAGCCTCAATCGAGGAAGTAAAACCGGTCACGGTGATGTCCTTATCAGAACCGTTGTGGATGCTGCCGAAGATAGCCGTCATGTCAGAATCCTCAGCCATCGCGCGAACGACACCGTCATGGATATGAATGTCGCCAGCTTCCGCGTGCTTAGATTCAGCACCAGAAGTCGCAGAGGAGGACGCAGCCGAGGTTGCCGCCGTGGACTCTTGCGAGGAGGAAGCGGTGGAATCTTGCTCACTGTTCGAGCAACCAGCCAAAGCCAAAGCACTTACGGCAACGGCAGACAAAACAAACTTGCGGGTCTTCATTAAAAATCCTTCTATATCTAGGAGTTGAGATCGTTGCTACGGCGCATCTTCGCACCTGCCATGATGACGGCCGCTACCACGGCAAAGAGGGCTACTGCGGCGAGAGCCCACTTAGCAGCGGATGGCAGACCACTTGGGTCTGCGGCATCGGCTGCATCGGCGGCAGACGAGGATTCAGCTACCTCATTGCTGCCTGCCTCACCAGCCACAGTGAAAGGTACTGAGCCGCGAGTAGCGTGACCATCAGAAGAAGTTATTTGGAAACCAACCTGGTACTCGCCCGGTCCTGGTTTAACGTCTTCGGGCACCTCGACCGTGAGTTCACGGTCATTGAGGGTCGGCTCGGCGTCGAAAAGCACAGCTCCGGTTTTAGTGTTGGTAACGGCAAAGGTATTGAAACCTTCTTTAGGTACCGCCGAGAATTCCAAAGTGATTTCCTGTGGAAACTCCTCAAGAGGAGCATCGTTCACGACGTTGCCGCCGATGACCGAGTCATGCGCGAGCGCGCTCGGAGCGGTCAGAGCCACCATCGATGCCGCAGCACTTGCAGCAAAAATACGGGCTGAACGGCGAAAATGCATGAAAGCCTCCTCTTAAGGCGGGGTGCGAACTATCGATCACATGCTATAGCCGCCGCACTCGCAGTAGTTAATTTCGCGCTTTGGTCAATGGGCGAGAGCAAAGCCTCGGTTGTGGAGGCCGTGGCTCTTTTCACCAAGTAAACCGCGCAGCAAAATTATTCAGCTTTAGCGACAGCTGCATAGTAGTCGCAGGCTTCCTCGGTTAAGTTCCCCCAACTATTGAAAATGTGTCCCATCACACGATCCGCAGCCTATATTCCCCTTATAAGGGCTTAGGACTAAGGACTAAGTAACAGACACTAGGAGGGATCAAAAAGAAGCCTTCCTGCGCAATGCATGGAAGGCTTCCAGTGGAGCGGATGACGAGACTCGAACTCGCGACCCTCACCTTGGCAAGGTGATGCGCTACCAACTGCGCTACATCCGCATTTGGGATCCTTATCGGACCCCACTAGGTGCTTTAAGCACCTAGTGCGCGATACTGGGATTGAACCAGTGACCTCTTCCGTGTCAGGGAAGCGCTCTCCCGCTGAGCTAATCGCGCTCAACGCTCATAAACGCGTCAAAAAATTGAGGTGGAAACGGGAATCGAACCCGTGTGCACGGTTTTGCAGACCGTTGCCTCACCACTCGGCCATTCCACCGTGGCGATACCGCCTCACACACTAATGTGTTGGAGCGGATGACGAGACTCGAACTCGCGACCC
>NZ_KV788299.1:15665-48279 GCF_001807215.1 Corynebacterium sp. HMSC05D08
CAGGGAAGCGCTCTCCCGCTGAGCTAATCGCGCTTATATTTCATTATCAACACGCTACTTGAACTAAGCCAAGAACGTCTTGGAGCGGATGACGAGACTCGAACTCGCGACCCTCACCTTGGCAAGGTGATGCGCTACCAACTGCGCTACATCCGCACTGCATTTCGGAAACCGTCTTAACAACTGATTGCCGTGGTGCGAGTAGAAACATTATCGCGCCCCGCGCGAGTTTCCAAATCCGCTGGATAATTGCCTATTTTCCCACAGATTCTAGGCCGCTTTTCGATGCCGCGAATTACATGAAGGTAATTCACACCTGCACTGTCCAGCTCGACGGTTATCGAGGATGCCCGACTGAAACTGCAGGTGGCAGCCACTACCTCCAGGCGATTATGGTTTACGGCCAAACAAGGTGTAAATTCATCCTCACACCAAGGTCCTATAGCTCAGTGGGAGAGCGTTCCGTTCACACCGGAAAGGTCGCTGGTTCAATCCCAGCTAGGACCACCATTTCTCAGCCGGCGCCTTGCATAAATGCGCCGGCTTTTGCGCGTCAGTCCCCAAAAACCCGACCTTGAGGTCCCTCCCTCCGCTAGGCTGAGCCCATGCACACCGATATTGACGTTTCCGCGCACCTTGGGCCCGACACCCCAGGCATTCGACTCATCGAGGTATCTACCCTGTCTGGTTCCGCGACAATTGATGGGACCTCCGATGCAATGGGGAACGCCACCGACGCCGCACTCTTCCAAGGGCTGCGCAAATGGGGCGACGTAGTTGTTGTGGGGGCGGGCACCGTCAAGGCCGAGGATTACGAGGGGTCGTCGCCTGGCGCGGCACGCATTGCAGTGATGAGCTATTCCCTGGACCTTAACGTTGAATCAAAGCTTTTCCAGGTGGGCACTCCTCCCCTTATTTTGACCCCCGATGAGAAGGTGGGAACTGCGGCGGCGCAAAGGCTCGAATCGGCAGGCGCAACGGTTCTTGGTACCGGTGATGGCTCAATCCAATCTGTGGTTGCCGCACTTCATGCACAAGGCTGGACGCGCATTGTCTGCGAAGGCGGCCCGGGCGTCTACTCCGCCTTCATTGCCGCAGGATTAGTAGACAAGCTCTATCTCACACTAGATCCGCACCTGACATCCTCTGTAGCGCAGCCTCTAGTTTATGCGCGCGACGAGGAAACTGCGCAGGCCCCTGCACTTTCGCTTGAGCTTGAGAACGTCGCGGCGGACGCGGACGGCACGGTGTTTCTGCGCTATGCCCATCGCGGCTACCCGTAAACTGCATGACGTGAGTTCTCAGAGTCCTGCCACTATCGACGCCGCCGCTTTGCCGCCCCACGCGCGTTCAGGGCACATCTTGACGATCGCCGCGTGGCCGCTGGCTCTGCTGTTAATAGTGCACCGGGTCTTCGTCGTGGCCCTCAACGGAACGCCGACAGATGACTTCACCACGGTGTTTAATGCCGTCCGGCGTTTCCTTGATGGCCAGCCTGTCTACGACCAGGCATACAATCACGTTGACCCGCTCTACCTGTACAACCCCGGTGCTACGCTACTGCTTTCCCCTCTGGGCATGGCCGATTTCTCGCTTACCCGTGGGGCTTTCATTTGCGCCAACGCTCTGGCGATTTGCGCGGCGCTTGCGATTCTCACGACTGTAGTTGGGTACTCGCTCCGCGGCCCTGTGTTTCCAGTCGCCCTCGTCGCCGCATTCGCGACTGAAGCCGTAATCAACACCCTGGCTTTTACCAATATCAATGGCCTGCTTTTGTTGGCGTTGAGCGTGTTCCTCTGGGGTATCTTGCAATCGCGACGCGGTCCACGAGTTGCAGCGGGCATAGCTATTGGCTTGGCCATCCTTATCAAGCCGCAATTTGCGCCATTACTGTTCTTGCCGCTGGTCAAGAAGGACTGGATCAACATCGCTGGCGGCGTCGCTGTGCCCGTGCTTTTCAATGCCATCGCTTGGCCACTTGTCCCAGGCGCCAGTGGCTACCTTGATAACCTCGTGCCCTACCTCGGCACCACCCGTGACTACGCCAATGCCTCGTGGCCTGGCGTACAGGCATACTTTGGCCTGTCTCCTACTGCGTATTACCCGTTGTGGATCGCGCTTGGAGTGTGCACGGCTCTGAGTATCTTGGGACTGCTTAAGTGGAGGGAGTCGGAGCCGGTATTCTGGGCCCTTACGACCTCGGGCGCCATCATGGTGGGCATTTTCTTTCTGTCTTCTTTGGGTCAGCAGTACTACTCGATGTGGCTATTTCCCATGCTGTTTACGGTCCTCCTCCCCCGCTCTGTGTTCCATACTTGGGGCGCTTGGGCTGCTGCGTTCTTCTTCTTGGCGCCTGTGGAATGGAGCTCAACACACTGGCCAGTCGCAGGCAGCTGGATGACCGTGTTCACCGCAACCATTGGTTGGGGGCTTCTCATCGTGGTGACCGCAGCTTCGACTAGCGGTTGGTGGCGTGAGCCAAAGGTTAAGCGCTAAACTTTTGCCATGACTGATTTCAAGCTCATTGCCGATACTGAATGGCGCAATCGCCTCACCGACGAGGAATACTACGTGCTTCGACAAGCGGGCACTGAGCCGCCGCATGTAGGCGAATACACCAATACCACCACCGAGGGCGTGTACTCATGCAAGGCCTGCGACACGGAGCTTTTCCGCTCGACGGAGAAGTTTGAGTCGCACTGCGGCTGGCCTTCCTTCTTCTCCCCTCTCGCGGGCGACAAGATCATTGAACGCGTCGATAACTCCCTGGGCATGACCCGCACCGAGGTCCTGTGCGCCAATTGCGAGTCCCACCTGGGCCACGTCTTTGCCGGCGAGGGCTATGACACCCCGACCGACCTGCGCTACTGCATCAACTCGATATGCCTCACCCTTGAGGAGAAGCCAGTCGGCGAATAGCGCACTGCAAGGTTGCGCCCACCAATCACAACCACAAAATCCGCTTTCTTCCCCCGATACTGTCCGGAAAGAAAGCGGATTTTTCTCAGCTTAGAGTGTGGCTCTCGCGGCCAACGCCTTAAGGAAGAACCGCGATGAGCTCAGCAACATCCTTGACACGGCGGCCGGTATGGAAAGGAATCTCCTCACGCACGTAGTGGCGAGCCTCGGTGTAGCGCATCAGGTACATCAGGTCCACGATGCGGTGCAGCTCTGGCGCCTCGAAGGCGAGGATCCACTCGTAGTCACCCAGCGCGAAGGAAGGAACCGTGTTAGCGCGAACGTCAGGGTAGTCGCGTGCCTGCATGCCATGCTCCATCAGAATGCGGCGACGCTTTTCCTCATCCATGGTGTACCAATCGTAGGAACGCACGAATGGGTAGACCGCGATCCAATCACCAGGTTCCTCACCCATGATGAAGGAAGGCAGGTGGGACTTGTTGAACTCCGCTGGGCGGTGCAGTGCATTACCTACCCAAGTGACCTCAGAGACCTGGCCCAGGGTGGTCTCACGACGGAAGTCAGCAAATGCCTTCTGGATGCCTGCGAATTCCTCCGCGTGCCACCAAATCATAAAGTCTGCAGAGTCACGCATGCCGGAGAGATCGTAGATACCTCGGACGGTGAGCTTGCCCTCTTCCTCGAGATTCTTGAAGAACTCCTGCGCTTGGGTAACAATCTCCGCGCGCTCCGTGCCCAGCGCACCCGGGATTACCTTGAATACCGCATGCTGGGAGTACTGCTGCATAGAGTTGAGCTCTTGGAAATAAACCTTCGCCATGGTGGACATTCTCCTTTGAAAATGGATGCGATTCGCGCTCTCTTTATGGGGCGAGACCCCAAAGAGAACTAGATACCCATCCATCATAAGTTGGATAAAGCCCTATTTCCATCTTTCCCTCAGTTAGTAGCTGAAACATAGCCAACTTCCCTGCAAAAATTGCCTGCCAGCCCATCCCGCTACGGCGCGCCTTCGCCCTCTACCGGCTGGAAAACTATAGCTTGAACGACGTGAGCAATTCCGACGTAACTTCGAGCAACCTTGCAGGCGCACCGACAAGCCTGCACGAGCACGCCGCCGCCAAAGCTTCTTCCGCATCTGAAGCGGACACCACCCCGGCAGTATTCAACGCCGCCGTTGAGTCCATGCATGCGGCTCGCCTTCGCCCCGAAATCACGCTGGGAACAATCCGCCCACCACAGCGCCTCGCTCCGTACAGCCACGCCATCGGACTAGAAGTTGGCGACGCACAAGATTCGGACGTCGATATTGTCCCTACTGACAGCGACGGCGATGCTTTTGGCCGACTCATTCTCCTCCATGATCCCGGCGCCGAGGAGGCCTGGGAAGGCGCTATGCGCCTGGTGGCTTATATCCAGGCCGACATGGATGACGCAGTAGCGGGCGATCCGCTGCTTCCCGACGTCGCGTGGGAATGGCTGAACGAGGCCATGGAGTCCAACGGTGCAACACACACCAACCTCGGCGGTACGGTGACCTCCACGGCTTCCGTACGCTTTGGCGAAATCGGCGGCCCGCCCCGCGCATACCAGCTCGAGATGCGTGCTTCCTGGACTGCTGAAGGCCTAGACCTAGCACCTCATGTCGAGGCTTTCGCACAGGTCCTGGCCAACGTGGCTGGCCTTCCACCTGAGGGTGTCACGGAGCTGAGCCGCTAAACGCTTTTCTCCCCCGGAGCTTGACTGCAGCTGCGCACATTTGCGCCACATAGGCACCTTGGTTATCGCCGTGGTGCCCATTGCCTTGTAGGCTGCAATCATGACTGAATTGCGGACCCAACCTCAAGACGGAATTCCCGAGGTACTTCGTAGCCCGGCAGAATTTGCCAGCGCTACCACCGCCCTCAGCGCGGGCACGGGTCCGTTTGCAATCGACACTGAGCGAGCATCCTCGTATCGCTTTGATGACCGCGCCTTTCTGATTCAAATCCGCCGCGCTGGCGCCGGTACCTTCCTCTTCGCCCCGGAAGGCAAGCGCAGCGAGTTGAGCGCCGCGCTAGCGCCCGTAATCAACGATCAGGATTGGGTCGTGCACGCAGCGCCCTCTGATCTTCCCAGTCTGGCGTGGCTCGGCCTGTATCCAGGAACCTTGTTCGACACGGAATTGGCCGCGCGCATGGCCGACTTCGCCCACCCCAACCTGGGCGCAATGATTCTTGAGCTTTTCGACGTCGAGCTTGAGAAAGGTTACGGCGATTCTGACTGGTCAGCGCCCAAGCTTTCCCCCAACCTTCGCGCCTATGCGGCTCTGGACGTCGAGTTGCTGCTCGAGCTGGCAGAGGCGCTGCGTGACATTCTGGCCGAAGAGGACAAACTAGATTGGGCCTATGAAGAATTCGCCGCGATGGTGGATGACTACGCAGGTGTCACCGAGCCAACCGAGCGAACCTGGCGCGGGTTGAAGGGGCTGTCCTCCCTGAGAACCGGCGAGCAATTAGCCGTAGCAAAGGCTCTGTGGACGCGCCGCGAGTCCATTGCCCGTTCCACAGATACCGCGCCGAATAGAGTTCTGCCGCACCGCGTGCTCATTGATATTGCACGGACACTGCCAGATTCACCGCAACAGTTTGCTCGCATCAAAGGTATTCCGAGGAAGCGTTCTGGCTCCGCGCTGCAGTGGTTTGATGTCGTGAACAAAGCCCGCGCACTCGACCCCCAGGATTGGCCGCGCCAGCAGCGAACGATCTCCCAGGTCCCGTCGAAGACTATCTGGGCTAAGGATTACCCGGAACTGTGGGAGGTTTTCCAAAACCTCCGCGAGGAGTGCGAGGACCTCGGCGACGAGGTCGCCATGCCCTGGGAACTCATCTTGAAACCAGCCACGCTCCGCGCAGTTGTATGGGCAGCTGGTTGTCCACCGAAAGCGAAAAAGCCTGGCTCCGTGGGCGGAATGATAAAAGGGCCACAGGATATCGCCCCCTTCCTGCGTGATGAAGGCGCCCGCGAATGGCAGATTGAGCTCCTCCAACCGATTCTGGAAGAAGGGCTCGTCTACGCCGGCTAAGCGGGGGGCTAGTTAGGCCTGTTCCACTTCGTCAGCCCTAATGCCACCAACCCACTCCTCGATGGCGTCGGCAATCGCGTCAGGTGTCAGGTTGTTTTCTTCCAGCACCTCACCGCGGCTTGCGTGATGCGGGAAGTAGTTGGCCACGCCCATGCGGCGCACCGGCGTATCTACCTCGGCGGCGTCGAGAGCCTCCGCGATCATGGAGCCAATACCGCCACGGATAATGCCGTCCTCAACCGTCACCACCAGGTCGTGGTCAGCGGCAAGGCCAACCAAAGACTGCGGAACCGGGACAACCCAGCGCGGATCAGCAACTGTCACGTTGTAGCCGCGTTCCTCCAGAAGCTGTGCTGCGTTCTTCGAGCGCGTGCTCATAGCGCCAATAGCAACAATCAAGACGTCGGGAGTCTCCGCGGCCGCGGGATCCGCGTCCTTCGCATCACGAGAATCGTTGTAGTGGATGATATCCACGCCATCGGCGAGCTGGTCTACTGCCTCGATATCGTCAAGCAGGTTGCCCTTCGGGAAGCGCACCACGGTGGGGCCGTCGTTGACCTCAATCGCCTCGTGGAAGAGCTCACGCAGACGCGCGCCGTCGCGAGGCGCAGCAATGCGCATGCCAGGAACGATGCTCATCAGCGCCATGTCCCACACACCGTTGTGCGAAGGGCCGTCGGAGCCGGTCACACCGGCACGGTCAAGGACGATAGTCACAGGCAGCTTCAGCAACGCGATGTCCATGATGACCTGGTCCACCGCGCGGTTGAGGAACGTGGAATAGATAGCCACGACAGGGTGCATTCCTGCCAACGCTAGACCGGAAGCAGACGTCATGGCGTGCTGCTCAGCGATACCGACGTCGAAGAAACGCTCAGGGAAACGCTCCTCGAACGGTGCCAGGCCTGTGGGGCCCGCCATAGCAGCAGTAATCGCCACAATGTCATCACGCTGCTGCCCAGCCTTGATGAGTTCCTCAGAAAAAGCAGCGGTCCAGCCAGGCTGCTTTTGCCCCTTGGCCACGCCCGTAACCGGGTCGATGGCGCCTGTGGAGTGCATCTGGTCTTTTGGCTCGTTGACGGCCGGCGCAAAGCCATGGCCCTTCTCCGTCACCGTGTGGACGATGATCGGGCCGTCATAATCGCGTGCATAGGACAACGCGCGCACAAGTGCATCAATGTCGTGACCGTTGATCGGGCCGACATACTTGATGCCAAGCTCCGGGAACATCTCCGTGGGCATCACGGTCGACTTCACGCCGTCCTTGATGGCATGGAGGGCGTCGAAAGTACGCTCGCCAACCCAACCCATTGACTTCAGGCGCTTCTTGCCCTGTGCCATGATCTCGTCGTATCCATGCTGCGCGCGGATGCGACCGAGGTTTTCAGAAAGACCACCGATGGTCGGCGAATAGGAACGGCCATTGTCGTTGACGATGATGACCGCATTGCGTTCTTTATCTGCCGAGATGTTGTTCAAGGCCTCCCAGCACATCCCGCCGGTGAGGGCACCGTCGCCCACCACTGCCACAGCATTGCGGTGGGACTGGCCCTTAATCTTGAAAGCCTTAGACAAACCGTCGATCGTGGACAGCGCAGCCGAAGCATGCGAAGACTCAGTCCAGTCATGCTCGGATTCGCCGCGATCGGTGTAGCCAGAAAGACCGTCCTTTTGACGCAGGGTATCGAACTTACCCACACGCCCCGTAAGCATCTTGTGCACGTATGACTGGTGGGAGGTGTCGAAGACGATCGCATCACGCGGGGAATCAAACACCCGGTGCATAGCCACAGTAAGTTCCACCACGCCGAGATTGGGTCCGAGGTGACCACCGGTAACCGAAACCTTTTCAATCAGACGTTGACGAATTTCACCAGCCAACTGGGTCAGTTGAGCTGGGGAGAGAGCCTTCAAATCGCGAGGCGACGCAATGGAATCCAGAATGGTCATGGAGCGGCCTTCTTCTCCTTCTTGTCAGTTCTTGTTCTTTACTACCGTACCCGTTCGCGGTCCGCGGACGGCAATCCTTCTGAGACGAAGTTTCCTATTCTTCCCCAGATCTTGCCCGCGCCGCGCAACGATATGCGTGGCGAGCGCCCCTCCTTAGGAGGCAGGCTGCAGCAGCGCCATGGTTTCAAAGTGGTGCGTGCCAGGAAAGGCGTTTACCATGGTCAACCGCTTCAGCGCGTAACCAGCTTCTTTCCATGCTTTGAGGTCGCGTGCAAAGGTGGCTGGATCGCAACCGACGTGTACAACGCTACGCGGCCCCGCCTGCGCCACCGCAAAGACAACCTCATCCCCGGCGCCCGTTCGGGGCGGGTCAAGGACTACGTAGCCCGGTGCAGGCAGTTGTGCCGCACAGGCCTCCACCTTTGCGTTACGGAAAGAGACGTCGTAAGCAGCGAGGCTTTCCTGCGGATGTGCGGCCGCTGCCGGCGAATAATCCACAGAGTAGATCTTCGGCGCCTGCGCCTGGGGCCGCCCAAGCGATGCGGTATCTGCAAGTGCATCATGCAGCGCCGGTACAAACAGGCCCACGCCGCCGTAGAGATCCCATGCCACTGCTGGCATGGCCGGATCTGCACTGCTGTCAGTCAGCCAGTCACGAACGAGTTGCGTGTAAGAATCTGGGGCGCTGGTGTGTGCCTGCCAAAAAGCTGTCGCGGGAAAGCGGAATTCATGGCCGTCAGCGGCTTGCACGACGTCGCCGGAGCCCTCGACAACGTCTAGGACGGTTTCCACGCGGCGCCCACGCGGGGCACGACGGGATTCGACTACGTGGCGGTTACCAGCACTGTCGATGACTACAATAACTTCAGCCCCCGGGGTGAAACGACGAGCATCGGCTCCCACGATGCCATCCACAAGGCCCGGCACCAGTTGGGTGCACGCAACGTCGGTGACGAGTTCGGTGGAAGATTTCTTCCGCAATCCAGCGCACCCTTGCTTGTCGACGCCGAGCCTGACGCGCGTGCGCCATCCGCGCTGCGGGCTAAGTTCCTGGGCCACGACGTCTAATGCGGCTAGCTCGGAGTCATCGAGCTTGGCCACGCGACGAAGCTGATCGATCAAGACCTCGACTTTGATTTCCGCCTCTTTGGATGGGTCGAGTTCGTGAAAATCACAGCATCCCGCCCCGCGCGCGGCCGCTGGGCAGCTGGACGCGACGCGCAATGGACCAGCTTCAACAATGTCCACTAACTGGGAGTCAATGAAGGATTTCTTGACCTTCCTAGCCACTACCCGGACTTTATCGCCAGGGAAAGCTCCTGGAACAAAGACCACGCGACCATCCTCAGCGTGCGCCAGGCCCACGCCACCGTGCGCCATACGCTCAACGCCTAAGAGGAGTTCTTCACCTTTAGAGGGGCCAGATTCGGATTCGTGGAACTCCGAGTGCGTGTGCGGACTAGTCATCGACCTTCTCCTGAATGGTTTCTTGGGCAGCTTCGCTCTCAGAGGGGTAGGCTTCCTCAACTGCGGCGTTGGCGCGACGCACCATCCAAATCGTGAGGATGGTGACCAAGCCGGTCAGGGGCCATCCCATAAGGATGCGGACCACGCCCAAAGCGGTGGTGTTGTCAGCGTTGTAAATGGCGTTCTGCACGAGGAATCGCGCGAGGAAAATCACGGCCCAACCGGCCGTAGCAATGGCATAGGAACGTCGCGCCTTTACAACAGTGCGCCAGCGCATGTCCTCGCCGTTTATGCCTTTCCAAATGACGCCAACGAGCGGCCAGCGCAGCAAAATGGAAGCTGCCGCAACGACGAAAAGTACAAGCGACATCCAGATGCCATAGAGGAAGTAGCCCTTAGCGTCACCAGTAAACCACGCGATTGCGGCGCAGATGCCTACGCCCAACAGACCTGAGATAGCCGGCTGCAGCGTCTCTTTACGGATGATTCGCCAAACCGCAATAAGCACTGCGACGCCGAGAGCAGCCAGCAACGCTGGGCCCAGACCCCACACGTTATTGACAGGGATAAGGACAACAACCGGAAGTGTCGCTGAGACAAGTCCCGATAGGCCTCCCATCTGCTCCAGCAGTGTCGGCTCTACTTCTTCTTGTTCAGTCGGGGTGGCTGAATGGCTTTGTGGGTTCGTCACGTCGGCTTTCTTGTCTATGTATCCACCGCTCATCAAAGCACTACTTCGATGAAGTGCTGTAGGGATGGATAGGGACGCAATTATTTATCGTCGCTATTTTCCTGCGCAGCGGTCTCTTTATTCAAATCGTTGATCTGAGCCTTCGCTTCTGCTTCATCACGGGCTGCCGCCGAGTTTGCCGCATCAGCAGATCCAGGCGCGCCGGAAGCCGGGGCACTTCCGCCTTCCGCACGCTGCTGCATGGCGGTTTGTACTTGCTCCGCTAATTGCTGCGGCAAGGTCACTGGCAGCGAACTACCCGCCAGAACTGGGTTCTCGCCACGGTAGACGAAGGTACGGGCAAAGACCTCGCGTCCTAGTGCGGCGAGCTCCTCTTGCTTTCCAGCAGGCGCTGCCAAAGTTAGACGGTACATCCAGCGTGGGCCATCAACACCAATAATGCGGATTTCACCGTTCGGGTTTGTGCCCACAACTTCTGTTCCCCATGGGCCGTTTTCTGGGTGGGCTGTAAATCCATCTCGGGTCAGCCCTTCGACAATGTCAACAGCAGATTCTGCCCATTGCCCTGGCTTGCGTGGGGCGGCGAAAGCAACCGGCGTCATGCGGCCGAATTCGGTGACGATGTGCAGCATCTTCGGGCCTTGCTCGCCCATCTCCACCTGCACCTGACTCCCCTTTGGCAGAGGAATGCGCATAGAACCCAGATCTAGGATTCCGACGGAGAAATCAGTGAAATCGAACTCTTCGATTTTTACAGAATCGCCGTCAAAGGGGCCAGAGTCACCGTTAACGGCGTCATGGTCGATGCTAAAAGCCGTGAACTCAGCCTGAGAAGCCGCAGCCGCAGCGCCAGCTTGGGCATCTTCTGCGCGGCTAGTGTGCCCCGTGCTAGCAGGGCTGCCAGCAGCGCCTACTTGCTCGGCGTCCTTAACTTCTTGGTCCTTAACTTCTTGGTCATCAGACTTTTTCTTAGAAAACGGCCACATAGCTGTTTTTCTCCAAACTTGAAACTCTTAAATAGCGGTTAATGATTATGAAGCGAGTCTAGACACCTGTCGAGCCATATCCTGCGGCTCCCCGGACGGTTTCGTCAAGTTCGTCCACCTCGACAAAGTCGACGAGCTCAACACGCTGGACAAGCAATTGAGCGATACGCATGCCGCGCTCAACGTGAAAAGTCTCATGTAGGTCGTGATTAATCAGACACACTTTAATTTCGCCACGATAATCAGCATCGACGGTGCCCGGTGTATTCACCACAGAAACTCCATGCTTGGCGCCAAGACCAGAGCGTGGGTGGATTAGCCCCACGGTGCCGAGCGGCAAAGCGATTGCAACACCAGTGCCCACCAGAACCCGCTCGCCGGGAGCGATGTCTACGGTTTCCGCTGCACACAGGTCTGCGCCAGCATCGCCCCTATGCGCGCGGTGCGGCAAAGGCAAGTCTTTATCCAAGCGGTGCACCTTCACGGGACCGAAAGGACTTACAGGATCAATAATCGGGTTGGTCTCATTCACCTGCCCCAGCCTACCGTGCTCCGAACGGTCGCTTCGTTACAACGTGAAGGGAGCGACTAGACTGGCAGACCGTGTCTATGAATACCGGTTCCGCTTCCCCATCCGCCAGCGGCTCTGCAGCCGCCGCCCCAGAGATCCTTTACAAAGAGCGCCAGTGGGTGCCCTGGTATTTCTGGCTGATGGCCGCCTTTGTCGTGGCTATTACTACCGCGACGGTAAGCCTTAACCGCAACATTTGGTGGGTTATCATCCCCGCAGTGCTACTAAGCGCAATCGCCATTTGGGTGCTCATCGCTTGGTCGGGCACGGTACTTAAAGTTGAAAAGGATACCGATGGCACTCGGTGGCTGACAATCAAAGACGCGCAGCTTCCACACGACGTCGTCCAGCGCTCCATGATCGTGCCAAAGACCGCCCGCCGAAACGCTCTCGGCCCCCAATTCGATCCGGCTGCATTCTTGGTGACGCATGGGTGGATTGACGAGCACATCATGCTGGTGCTCGATGACCCTGAGGACCCAACGCCCTACTGGCTCATCGCAACGAAGAACCCCCAGCAAGTGCTGGATGCCTTCCTCGACCCTGCAGCTCGCCCCAGCGCGCACTAGCTTTAGAAACACCACACCCCCGCATCCATCCGCTCGAACAGCGGAGTGCGGGGGTGTAGGTGTTTTAGGCCGCTGGAAGCGCGGCATGCAAGCTTGAGCTATGCGCGCTTGGGCTACGCACGCCCAAGCGCCAGACCGAGCTGCCTATTTATGCGCAATCAAGGCAGATAGCTTTTCCATCTTCCTCGTGGGAGAAACGCTTGTTGGACTGCACCAGGAAGCACACGGAACAGGTGAATTCATTCTCCTGACGTGGGATAACTGTAACGTTGAGTTCCTCGCCGGTCAGGTCAACTGATGGCGGCTCGAAAGCCTCAACAATCTCTCCGTCGTCGTCCATGCCGTTGTTGTCATTCTCAGCAGCCTTGAGGCCCTCGAGGGAGTCAGCTTCAAGCTCGTCTTCTACACGGCGACGCGGTGCGTCATAATCGGTGGCCATGTTCTACGCCCCTATTAGTCATGTGGATGGGTTGGTATTTATCGTGCGCATCCTAAAACACAATTGGCCTCATGTCATACTCATCCCGACTGAAAAGCGCTTGACTATTACCCCCGCAGCGGCGTTAAGGCCCCTTTCGAAGCCAGGAGCTGCTGAAACGATGGAGCGAGCTTACCCCCGCAGACCCATGTAATCTCGCCCTCAGTGGATAATTTTTGCAGACCTGGATGGCGTACAACGGCTCCAGCCTCCGCCGCAACAATTGCCCCAGCGGCAAAATCCCACGGATTGATACCGTGCTCGTAATATGCATCTACGCTTCCCTCCGCAACGCGGCACAGATCAAGCGCTGCAGCGCCCATACGGCGAATATCGCGCACGCTAGGCAACATGGAGGTCAGAAGTTGGGCCTGCGCTTGGCGACGCCCCGCTGCGTAGCCGAAACCAGTTGCCACCAGGGCAAGCGATGGGTCTGTCTCTGTACGGCACGCCAACTCGCGCACCTGCCCATCGGCAAACTCCACCGTGGCACCTTGCCCCAGCGCCGCAGAATACAAAGTCTCGCGTGCAACATTGATGACGGCGCCCGCGACAATCTCACCGTCGATGGCGGCTCCCATGGACACGGCAAATTCCTCAATGCCGTAGAGGAAATTCACCGTGCCATCGATGGGGTCCACAATCCATGTGACTCCAGTTTCAGAGGCAACGAAAGCCCCTTCTTCTCCGAAGATGCCATCGCCAGGCCGCTGGCTTTGGATGCTCTCAGCAATAAAGCGCTCGGTGGACTGATCCACCTCGGTGACAGGATCCACCGCGCTGCTCTTGGTCTGCGTGTGCGCCGCCAAGCCATCGCTGCCAATGATTTCGGCACGTTGGGCGCGAATACGTACCGCCGCTGCACGGACTGTATCGCGTGCGAAGTCACGCAGTTGTGCCAGATAATTTGGGTCATATTCACAGTTACTCATGCCAACAATTATGCCGTTGCCTACACTTAGGGCTTATGACTAGCACTAAAACTGGCCATTCCTTTGGCATCGACATCGGAGGCTCCGGCATCAAAGGCGCTGAAGTTGACTTGAACACGGGTGAGTTCGTGGGAGAGCGCCTGAAAATTGCCACGCCCAAGCAATCCACGCCTGAAGCCGTGGCCAAGATTGTCGCCCAGATCGTGGCGGAAAAGGAATGGTCCGGCCCGGTTGGCATTACTTTGCCTTCCGTGGTCAAAGAGCAAAAAGTTCTCACAGCGGCGAACATCGACAAATCCTGGATCGGAGTCGACGCCCAAGAGCTTTTTGCACAATACTTGGACCAGCCTTTTGTAGTGCTCAATGACGCCGACGCTGCCGGCCTTGCCGAGGTAGCCTTCGGCGACGAAGTAGCACGCACAGGTTCCGTCATCTTCCTCACCCTAGGTACGGGCATTGGCTCGGCTTTCCTCCTCGATGGCCAGCTCTTCCCTAACACCGAGTTGGGCCACATGATGGTGGGCGATGCCGAAGCGGAGCATCAGGCTTCCTCGGCTGTAAAGGAGCGTGAGGGCCTCAAGTACAAGCAGTGGGTCAAGCGACTCAATAAGGTACTTGCCGAATACGAGAAACTGTTTAACCCCCACGCCTTCATCATCGGCGGCGGAATCTCCCGCAAGTGGGACAAGTGGGGCGAACTCGTAGGCATTGACACCCCCGTTGCCCCAGCGCAGCTGCGCAATCGGGCCGGAATCGTCGGTGCCGCTATGGCCGCGCAGCAGAACTTGCGCCCATAGGGTAATCTCCAAAGATCCACAGTGGATTCGACCCCAGTTCACCGCCTCGCGGCGAAGATCATCTATACTGGGCCGTCGATCCAAAGTTAAACAGCTAACGGCGTGCCTCTCCTGCGCAAATGAGGGCTGGATTAGCATTAACCTCAGTGGTCGCGACTATCGCGACCCAAGCTGTTTTTCAATCACAAGCAAGTCGAAAGGGCGTACGTGGCAGCCACTGATTCTTCAGACCAGGTACTCGGCGAGGGCGGAGAAGCCACCGAGGCATCTGCACCTGTCAAGAAGACCGCCAAAAAGACGGCCAAGAAAACCGCAAAGAAGACGGCCAAAAAGACCGCGAAGAAAACGGCTAAAAAGACTGCTAAGAAGACGGCCAAGAAGACAACTCGCAAGACTGCGAAGAAATCTGCCAAGAAGACCGTCCGCAAGTCTGCGCAGAAGGCCGCAGCCGCTCCTGAGGAAAAGCAGGAGAAGCTCGAGACCGCTTCTGACGAGCTCGAAGACGAGCTGGTAGATGACGCCGACCAGGATGACGCGGACTTCGATCCGGATAACGCGGACATGGACGATGACGAGTTCGGCGATGCTGAGGACGAGCTCGATGCGGATGAGGACGATGAAGACGACGATGAGGATTCTTCTTCCGTCTGGGACGAGGAAGAATCCGCTGCCCTGCGCCAGGCGCGCAAGGACGCACAGCTGACCGCATCTGCTGACTCCGTCCGCGCTTACCTCAAGCAGATCGGTAAGGTCGCCCTCCTTAACGCTGAGCAAGAGGTCTCCCTAGCAAAGCGCATTGAGGCTGGCCTCTACGCGCAGTACCGCATGGATGAGATGGAAAAGGCCCGCGCTGAGGGCGACAAGGCCGCCAAGCTCTCCCCTATGGAAAAGCGCGACCTGCGTTCCATCGCCCGTGATGGCCGCAAGGCAAAGAACCACCTGCTGGAGGCAAACCTCCGACTCGTCGTTTCGCTTGCGAAACGCTACACCGGCCGTGGCATGGCTTTCTTGGATCTCATTCAGGAGGGCAACCTGGGCCTTATCCGTGCGGTTGAGAAGTTCGACTACACCAAGGGTTACAAGTTCTCCACCTACGCCACGTGGTGGATCCGCCAGGCTATTACCCGCGCCATGGCTGATCAGGCCCGCACCATCCGTATCCCGGTGCACATGGTCGAGGTCATCAACAAGCTGGGCCGCATCCAGCGCGAGCTCCTGCAGGATCTGGGCCGCGAGCCCACCCCAATCGAGCTGGCGAAGGAAATGGACATCACCGAGGAAAAGGTCCTCGAGATCCAGCAGTACGCCCGCGAGCCGATTTCCCTGGACCAGACCATTGGTGATGAGGGCGATTCCCAGCTCGGTGACTTCATTGAGGACTCCGAGGCAGTCATCGCTGTCGACGCCGTATCCTTCACTTTGCTGCAGGACCAGCTCCAGGACGTGCTCACCACCCTGTCTGAGCGCGAAGCCGGCGTCGTTCGCCTGCGCTTCGGCCTGACCGACGGCATGCCGCGCACTTTAGACGAAATCGGCCAAGTCTACGGCGTCACCCGCGAGCGCATCCGCCAGATCGAGTCCAAGACCATGTCCAAGCTGCGCCACCCTTCGCGCTCGCAGGTCTTGCGCGACTACCTCGATTAAGAGGCCAAGCTAGCCCAGGCAAGCAACAAGATGCACACGCTTGCCGACGCCGCCCTCGCCTCCCCCGTTAGCACTAAGTTGCGTCGGGACGCGAGGGCATTTTGCATCTGTGGCACAAAGAAGAGTCCCAAAGATGAGTCCTAAGCCTCAACGTCATGGGTTCGCAGCCAGGCAACAGATGCAATCCAAGCTCCGATGACGAAGCAGATAGAAACAGCCATCATAAACGCGATACCGCGCACATCAGGAGTGTCATCTGCACCGAAGGCGGTACTGCCGAGCGAAATCGTCGACGTAACCATAGCCGGTGGCAGCAGCATCGGGATGAGCCGAATACCCCTGTAGAGAATTCCAACTGAGGCAATCGCGCCCACAAGTGAAATCGCCACGGGCGTGGCAAAGCTGCGAAAGATCATCGAGAAAAAGGACTGCCAGGCCCCGACTGCGAACGCCGGGATGATTGCTAGGAACAGCGCGCTCAAGTTGAGAGGCGGAATCTCTCCCTGTATTCCTAAGCCGCGTCCAATGCCTAAGGCCAGCGCGATGAACACCGCCTGCATTAGCGCGATGAGGACCATGATGGAGAAAAACTTGGCCGCGACTACTTCTCCCGCCGAGCGCGGTGAGGTCATAATAGTGTTCCAATTGTGGTTGCGGTGTTCTAGGCGCCAGGCAGCTGCAGCGATGATGGCCACTCCCACAGTCATAAAGATTAGGCCGTAGAACAGCGTTGCTTGGGAAAGATAGCTTGCCCATCCGGCATTAAGTACCGCCAAGTTGGCGTGATAATTCGCGGCACCAATGCCGACTGCTATAGACGGCACGAGGAAGATGACAGTCCATACGTAGGAGCGTCGAAATTTCAGCAGATCGATAGCAAACATGAACTTATTCCTCCTGGGAGTCAAGCGTGCGACAAAGCACGGTGAAGATGACGGTTACAACGGCGATGAACAGTACCCATGGAATCCACAGTGGTTCGATGCTCACTAGGCCTTCGGGGCGGAAGGTAAATGGGGCCAAGACTGCGTAGTAACCGAAGGGATTAATGAGCGTGACCGCGGTTGGGGAAAGCATTCCTGCCACACCGAGGAAGCCGCCTACTACCCCAGTGCTGAGCACTACGAGCTGGGATTCCACGCGTGCTGCCTGCCATAAGAAAATCGCCATCAGTGCGCACGAGGTTCCATATAGACCAGCTGCTGTGAGAACCCATGTGCCGGGTGAATCAATCGACTGTGCCCCAAAGAGGAATGGATTGGTCAAGACCGCGAGCAATTCAACTACCTTTACTGCGGCTAGGACAAGGGCTAAAGCTGCGAACTTCGCGCGGAGCAGACCACCGCGGCGGTACCCGGCGATGGAATTAAGCCGCCAGCCGCCGTGGAGATGCTCTACATCGGCTGCGCGGCTGGCTAGCAATGCCACCTGCACCGGAGTGAGGAAGGCCGTCACCGTGATGTAGCCAAGGAGGTATCCGCCCCATTGACTATGTGGATCTTGCTGAAATTGTTCGGCGGTGTGCTCACTCACCAGATTCATACTGGAAAAGGCAACGATGGCGAGCGTGACGGCAAGGGCAAGCGGCAGCATCCGGGTATGCCGCATCTTGGCATATTCAGTCTGCAGCATCATTGCAAGCCACCTCGTCCCGTAATCGAAATGAAGATCTCTTCGAGACTGCGGTGCGTTCTTAGTACCTGGTAGATGGGCACGCCGTGGTTGACGAGCTGCTCGCAAGCCCCCGCGACGTCGCGCTCGCTTAAGTTCGGGACCCGAATGCCGCCTTCTACAAAGCGCACTGAGATACCCGCGAGTGCTTGCGCCGCTTCCTTGGGGTTCGGGGTTTCGATATAGACTTCAGGCGGCTGGGAATGGAAAAGCTCCTGCTTTGTACCTTGGAAGAGCAACTGCCCGCGATTGATAATGGTCAGCTCACTAGCCATCTTTTCGATTTCCGAGAGAAGGTGGCTCGAAACCAATACCGTTCGCCCCTCATCGGCAGCGAGGCTGACGATGAGATTGCGAATCTCTTCGATACCGGCAGGGTCAAGGCCGTTCGTTGGTTCATCAAGGATCAGAAGCTGCGGGTTACGAACCATAGCCATTGCGATGCCGAGGCGCTGTTTCATGCCCAAGGAATAGTTCGCTACTTGCTTGTCCAGCTGCTTTTCCAGCCGCACGAGGTGCACTGCGCGATCCACGTCTTCTGCTTCAGCGCGTAGAAGCCGCGCAGCGATGCGCAGGTTCTCTCGCCCGGTGAGGTGCAAATAGGCCGAAGGCTGCTCGATGAGCGAGCCGGTGCGGGCCAAGGCCCGGCTGCGCGTCTTAGGCCCAAAAGGCTCGCCGAACAAACTGATGCTTCCCTCGGTCGGCTTTGCCAGACCCAAAAGCATTTTCATGGCCGTGGACTTGCCCGAACCATTCGGCCCCAACAATCCGTGAACGACACCGTGGCCAATTGCCATATCAAGGCCGTCGACCGCCTTGAATCCCTTATATTCCTTGGTCAAACCCTGAGTTTCGACAACATATTCTGTGCTCATAACTCAATAGTTGCCCGGCGCGCCTACGCCGCACATCGCCGCGAGGCACGATTTTGCGAGTCATACCGGGGTATTAGGAGCTAAGCAGGTCAGCACGGGAGACAAATCCTGTGCGATAGGCGAAAAGAGCTGCGTGTACACGGTCCCTAGAATTCGTCTTGGCGAGGACTCGTCCAACGTGCGTCTTGACGGTCGGCATAGAGATGAACATCCGCTCACATATCTCTGTGTTTGACCATCCCATCCCGATTGCTTCAAGGATTTCTTGTTCACGGGCAGTCAGCGATTGAAGTACCCGACGGTCTGCGCCGCTAATACTCAGTGTGTCCGTGGAGTCATCCCGCATACTGTGGACAAGGCGCTTAGTGGCGCGGGGTGAGATTACCGCGTCTCCGCGATAGACAGTGCGCAACGCGCTTAGTAGCTCCTCTGGCTCTGCGTCTTTGAGCACGAAGCCACTCGCTCCTGCTCGCAGCCCGGCTACTACATAGTCTTCGTCATCGAAGGTTGTCAGAATGATGACCTTCGTCTCCGGAAGAGAGGATGCGATCTCAGCAGTGGCGCTAATTCCATCGCGGACGGGCATCTGTACATCCATGAGCACCACATCAGCAGGCGTGGCCGCGCATTGGGTCAGCGCATCTTCGCCATCGTTTGCTTGCCAGATAACATCCATGTCTGGCTGCGAACTAATGATCTGGGCAATCCCGTGCAGGAAGAGAACCTGGTCATCTACCAATCCGACTTTCATTGCTTACTTCCCCCTTACGGTGGGTAACTCTGCCTCTACTATCCATGTGCCAGCATCACTGCGCTGTTGGAAGGTGCCTCCAACCAATTCCGCTCGTTCCTTCATGCCATCAATGCCATGTCCCTCGCCTCGGGCATCACCCGTATATCCATTGCGCACCTCAAGGCGGACGATACCTTCAAGCCATTCGACTAGTACGTCTGCTTGCCCGCCACCATGTTTGTTCGCATTGGTCAAAGCCTCTTGGACAATTCGGTACAGACTTAGTGACGTCGCGGCGGAAAGTTCTTCAGGTGGCGTTCCTGTGCAGCGATATCCCACAGCAATGCCAGCGCTTCTAACGCTGTTAATGAGTTCTGAAAGATCACCGAATCCCACCATCGGTTGAGTGCTGCGCTTTTCCCCTGTGCGCAGCAAGCCCACGACTCCCCGCATTTCCCTCAAAGAGGTCCTTCCCACGCGGGAAATAGACTTCAAAGCTGCTTCTTGCGCTTCCCTGTCTTTGGTGTAGAGCGCCCCATCGGCCTGGGCAACTATGACCGATAGCGAGTGCGTGACGACGTCATGGATCTCACGTGCGATAAACGCCCGTTGTTCCGTCGAGCTTTTCTCGAATTCCAGGCGTTGTTTCTCTAAAGCACGCGAAATCTCCCGTGTGCGTTCTTCCTCTGCTCTCCTACGCAGTTCACCCACAAGCATGCATACCGCAAGGACCAGTAGGCTCCAGCCCACGACGAAAAGGCGCCGCCCAATATCCTGTGCTGCTTCCTGTACCGTTTGGCTCACCCAAAATACGCCGACAAAGTCCGCAGCAAGCATCCCTAAAGTCATTATTCGCCGTAGGGGCTCTTCCAGCCTGCGGCGAATAATGTAAGCGACCTGCCCCGCAAGGAATATGATGCCTACGGTGAGTTCCACCTGGAACAGGCTGGCGAAGAGCACCACTGATGCAACGAAGACCACCAGGCGTGGCCACCGCCTGCTAATAATTGGCACTAGCACAACCAAGGCGATAATCAGGTAGTCAAAGAGCGGCCGGGACATCAGGTCCCTACCGATGAGAGACGCCGCTCCGCATAAAAGTGACACCGCCAGGTCACGAATCATTCGCCTATCAGAAAAGACTTCCACGCCTCTACGCTATCCGGTTCGATGAGTTAAGTAGTCATGCCTGAGTACGATTTCGCCGGCCATTTTTTATCCAAGGCCGAGCCCAAATAGAACTCATTCTCCACAAATTAGGGCAGCCAAAGTTAGGAAATCTGCGACCCAAACTAATGTCTTGGGATACCGTGACGAGAGCAACATTACAGAACAGACTGAAAGGAACGCTCGTGAACGCAGTTACTCATGACGCTGAGCATCACTCTGATTCTCCGGTAGCGCAGCTTGCCCAAGTTGCCATCGACAACGTCACGCGTATCTACCCATACGCTTCCCATCATGTGCAGACCTCGAGCAGCGATAATAGGACTCCGGATGAGCTCCACCCGAGCTTCGGTAACTCCTTCGACTGGCACTCGAGCGTCCACATGCACTGGCTGCTTTCCAGCCTCCTTTCCTCCGACGAGGATGCTTCCGGCGCTTGGCGCAAAGAGGCATTGCGCATCCTCGAGAACCACCTGAGCGCGGAGAACATCAAGACCGAGGCCGACTACCTGCGCGCTAACCCGACGTGGGAGCGCCCATACGGCTGGGCATGGGCAGTACAGTTGGCATCCGAGCTTAAGTTTTCCCCAGTAATCGAGCTCCAGGCCCTGGCCGAGGGCGTAGCCCCACTGGCCGATGCGGTATTCGACAACACCTTGTCTTGGCTGGACAAAGCCTCCGAGCCAGTCCGCCACGGTCTGCACACCAACACCGCGTTCGGCCTGAAGCGGATCATGAAGGCGGCGAAGGAGTTGGGCCGCGAGGACGTTGTGGAGGAAATCCTTGCGACTGCAAAGAAATTCTTCGCCGAAGACAAGGCCTGGGAGTTCGAGCAGGAGCGCAGCGGACAGGACTTCCTCTCCCCTGGCCTGTGCGAGGCAGACCTGATGCTTGATGTGCTTGACGACGCCGAGTTCGCGAACTGGGCAGAGGGCTTCCTGGCACGCCTGTATGCCGATTCGCACATCCTGAAGCCTGCACAGGTTTTTGATCCGACCGACGGGTACCAGGTCCACCTCTACGGCCTTGGCATGACTGTCCTGGCTAGCGCGCTGCGCATTTTCGAAGCTACGAAGGATACGCACCCAGAGCTTGCGCAAACCATCCGCGAGCGCAGCGCCGAGCTTCTCGCGCCAGGCCTCGAAGCCGCAATCACCGGTGGCTACATGTCTTCGCACTGGCTTGCCACCTTTGCTTGGGAAGCACACCTGGAAGCTGAGCGCCTGAACGTCCCTCACCCGTGGGCGCGCCAGTAGCCTGCAGCCGCCATCTGCTTTCGACCTAGCCGTCGAGTCCTTCCGCGATGGCGTCAGCAATCTTATCGATGATCTCTTTGTCCACAGACTGACCGCTAACCGTTACTGTGTCGCCCTGGGCGGCGCCCAAGGACATCAGCATCATGGCGGAATCGGCATCAGCTCGGTCGTCATCGAATGCAATGACAATGTCGCCCGCTGCCTCCGCGGCCATCTCAGCTACCTTCGCTGCAGGGCGTGCATGGAGACCAGCAGCATCAGCCACAGTTGCCGACCGTGAGTATGCATCGCCGTCTGCGACGTCTGCCTTGCCTTCCGCCGCTTGCTTTGGCACGAACACCTCGATGGCGCGCTCGGCAGCAACAGCAACTGCGTCAAGGTCATCACCTTGCTGTGTCGCAGTAGCCGCAGCGATAGCGGCCTCCACGAGCGGCGCGTCCACGAACTTCACCGGCTCATCGTCGAGGAACTCCAACACCGACTCAACGGTCATCGTTGCCGAGCCCAAGTCGGTGAGAACGACAACTGCGAGGCCTTCACCGAGCAGGTCATTAATAGCTGACTCGATGAGGTCATACGAGGTTCCGATTTCACCGGACTCCAGACCACCCGCGGCTGCGATACGCACGTCAGCTGCCATCTGCCCAGCCAGCTCAGCAAGGCCTTCGGCCAGCTTTGCGGAATGCGAAACCAGGACCAGGCCCACTTCCGGTTCTGCCATGCCCTAGCCCTCCTTTACAGCGGCGGCTGCCGCCGCCGCTGCTGCAGCGATAAACAGCGCGGTCGAAGCAGCACCCGGATCCTTGTGGCCAGCAGAGCGCTCGCCCAAGTAGGAAGCACGGCCCTTGGTTGCAACGAGTGGAATGGTTGCCTCGGCGCCTTCGGCTGCGGCATCGGCTGCCGCGCGCAGAACGTCGGCAGCTCCTGCCCCGGCATCAGCCTGCTCGCGGGCAGCACGCGCCGCCGGCGCCCACGCATCCACCATGGTCTTCTCCCCTTCTTGAGCCTTGCCGCGGGTGGTGATGCCCTCGAGTGCCGCCTCAATGAGCGCGGCCGCGCCAGCGCCATCGAGCGCTTCACCGCCGACTGACTTTGCGGCTCGCAGGAACGCAGTTCCCAAAAGCGGACCAGATGCACCGCCGACGGTGGACATCAGAGTCTTGGCCGTCAGCTTCAGCACATCCACGATGCTTGCGGGAGCATCTGCTTCAAGCTTCTCAACGACAGCACGGAAACCACGGTCCACGTTTTCGCCATGGTCGCTATCGCCGATGACACGGTCAAGCTCAATGAGCTCCTCGCGGTGCTCGTGGGCCTGCTCCGCGCAGCCCTTCATCCAAGCCAGGGCCCATTCGGTGTTCAAAGTTTCCACAGAAGTCACTTTATTCTCCTTGGCGTAGTGCGGCGGTATGGCAGGGGGCGTCGAACAGCGCGATGTCTTCATCATCAGCGCGCATAACGGTCACGGAACATCCCGCCATGTCCAGGCTGGTGACGAAGTTGCCCACGAGGGAGCGCTCGATGCTTACGCCGGCTTTCTCCAGCAGCTGTGCCACCCGGCGATAGACCACGTAGAGCTCCGATGCCGGGGTGGCACCCATGCCGTTGACTACGACGATGGTGCGCTCGCCTTCTGCCAACTTCAGGTCGGCAAGAATCGGCTCCATGAGGTGATCAGTGACATCGTCCGCGGAGACCAACGGAATCTCCTTGCGGCCAGGCTCACCGTGGATACCGACGCCGAGCTCAACCTCATCATCTGCGAGGTCGAAGGAAGGCTTGCCCACGTGCGGCACGGTGCAAGCACTCAGTGCTGCACCCATGGTCGCAGTGTTCTCCACGACCTTCTTCGCCAGTGCCGTGACAGCAGCGAGGTCATCGCCGCGCTCAGCCGCGGCGCCCGCAAGCTTTTCGACGAGCAGCGTGCCCGCCACACCGCGACGGCCCGCAGTGAAAGTGGAGTCTTCCACCGCGACGTCATCATCAACGATGACCTGGCTGACCTCAATGTCATCAAACTCAGCCAGCTCAGCGGCGGTATCGAAATTGAGGACATCGCCGGTGTAGTTCTTCACGATGTAGAGCACACCAGCGCCAGAATTAACCTCATCGGTCGCCGCCTGGATCGCATCCGGCGTCGGCGACGTAAACACCGCGCCTGGCACCGCCGCATCCAACATGCCGTGGCCCACGAAGCCTGCGTGGAGCGGCTCATGGCCTGAGCCACCACCAGAGACAATCGCAACCTTGCCCTCGTTCTTCTTCTGCGCACGCGCCACAAACAGCGGCTCCGTAAAGCGCTTGACGATGTCGCCGTGTGCCAGCGCGAAGCCGTCTACAGACTCCGCCACTACGTTTTCCGGTGAGTTGATGAGCTTTTTCATCACGAATCTCCTTGGGATGTCGAATTAACCCAATTTTCACTGGTAATAACAGTGCCGAGCCTACACGCGGATCCGCATAGATGAACGCAGCCCCACTGCCGCAGATACATGGATAGACTCTAGTGTCATGAATGCCTCCATGCCCGGCCTTGCGGCCTTCCTGCACGGTTCAAGCCCTATCGATCTACTTCAGTGGGTCTCTGCGATCCTGTCCCTGGATGACGATTTCTCGCAAAAGCCTGCCGAGTTCTTTGAAGCCATGTGGGATAACCCCGCCCCAGAGACGACCGCGGTACTCTGGGCCGCCGCCCTGCTGGATGAAGATAAAGAGCGCGTAAAGCTCCATCGCGCTGAGCTCGCCCGGCGCGATGACTTACCGCAGGAACCGACCTGGCTTGCTCACCTTGAGCAAGCCAGCGTAGTCAACGTCATCGAGGCTACGCAGTACTACGGGGATGTCCATTACTACACTCTCGAGCTATCCGTCCCGCACTCTGCGCCCCTGACAGTGAATGTCTCCATTGACCTAGCAGGCGGCAATGGCTCGATTTATGACTGTTTCCTCACCGAGGCCAATGCACAGCAGGTTATGGAGATCATGTCCAAGGATGATTCGATGGAGAGCTTCGGCCCTACGAGCCAGGAGGGCCTGGCCGATTTCCTCAGCAACGCCATCTGGCTAGATGAGATCACAGTCGACGACGGCCCTGGTGAAAGCTGGCCTACCACCCGTCCGCTGCTGCGCTGGGTGCTCTCGCTACTAGATAATGTCCCGGCTACTGTCTCCAGTCCCGGTATCATCGGCCGCCGTATTCGTCTTGAAGAAAGCGATAATTCCGAAGCTGAAGAAACATTGGCCGCCTTCCTGGATGCCGTTCCGCTTAAGAAGGAGGAGGCCGATGCTGCCGAGACGCTACTCAGCATCACAACCAATTACACCATGGCCGACCTCTACCACTGGTCCCCACTGCGTGTGGAAATGGCTCTGACCCTCGTAGCCCGTAAAGTCATGGCCAGTGACTCATTCCTCCGGTGCTTCCCACGCGTCCTCACCAAGTTCGTCACCTGGACTGGCGAGGTCTCAGGACGCCCCGCCCACATCCAAAGGCAGCTCGACTCAGCACTAAAGGAAGAAGGAAGGCGCTTCCGAAAGGAACTTGAAGCACAATTCGACTTCGACTCCTACGACTACGGCCCGGATGCCATCGGCCTCGGCCCTGGCATGCCCGTCCCCGAGACCTCCCGCTTCGACGCGCAGCTCGACGATTCCCCTCTCCCCTCCGAGGACACCAAACTCAGCGCCCTAGCCCCAGACGTTATCGCTGGTGTAAAGCAATGGGACGCACTTATCACCGAGTGGTTTAACGATCACCCAGAGGTCGATCCGGAACTGCTGACATCCACTCGACGTCTCCTGAGCGCCCTAGCCCACGACAAACCGAAGCAATTTAGCTCGACCAACGCCACAGTGGAGCGCAGCGTCGCCGCACTTCTAATCGCGGTCTCCGAGATCAACGCCGTGCCATTCGTAGTCGCCCAGATCCAACGTGACTTCGATTTACGCACCAGCCCCCGCTCGCGTGCCGATACCCTCCACAACTATCTTTACGATGCCGCTATCCACTCCGGCCGCCCCTTGAGCGACTACCTCATCTCTCACACACGGCGAAGCATGATGAGGAATGGAGGGCTCTACTAGTGGCTTAAGTCATCCACCCCGGCTGCACAACATCGCCACCATTCGAAAGTGGAGAACTCATGTGTAGTCCATAATGGACACCATGTCTGCTTTCGGTGAAGTCCTAACCCAGCTCCGTGAAAATCAGCCTCAAGGCTCGTACGGCATTAAGTTCGAGAAATTAATGGTCAACTACTTCCGAACCGATCCCGTCCTCCAGGATCAGTTCTCGGAAGTCAGCCGGTGGAGCGATTGGGAGTTTAACGGCGGTAAGCAAGACACCGGCATCGACCTGGTTGCCCGGCGCGCCGATGACGACGCGTGGGTTGCCATCCAGTGCAAGTTCTACAAGCCGGATACCTATATTCAGAAGCGTCACCTCGATTCCTTCTTTGAGGCATCCGGACACTCGTTTACTACAGACAAGGGCACAGAATCCTTCGCACAGCGGATCATCATCTCTACATCGGAGCGATGGTCAAAGAATGCTGAAGCGATGCTGGAGCACCAGCTCATCCCGACCAACCGTATCGGCACGGCAGCGATTGCAGAATCCCCTATCAACTGGGATGTGACCTTCCCGGGTTCTGAGATCGAAATTAACCTCACCCGGCGCGAGGTTTTCTCCCCGCGTCCACACCAGCAAGAAGCGATCTCGAAGGCTATCGCAGGCTTTGAAACACACGACCGTGGAAAGCTCATCATGGCGTGCGGTACGGGAAAGACGTTTACCGCCCTGCGTCTGGCGGAGCAGTATGCGGAAAACAACGGCGGGCGTGCCCGCGTCCTCTTCCTCGTTCCCTCCATCTCCTTGCTCTCGCAGACGTTAAAAGAATGGACCGCACAGAACCAGGAGCACCTGCCTCTGAAGTCCTACGCAGTCTGTTCGGATACGAAGGTCTCCAAGAAGGCTGAAGACATTGCCTCCTATGACTTGGAGGTTCCGGTCTCTACCAACGGCAAGAACATTGCCGAGCGCACCGCGCAGGGCAAGCGTCGTGCCGGTATCAACGTCATCTTCTCCACGTACCAGTCCATCGAGGCCATTCACGAGGCCCAAGCGGAGTACGGCATGGATGACTTCGATCTCGTGATCTGCGACGAGGCCCACCGCACCACCGGCGTCACCCTCGTCGGCGAAGACGCCTCCAACTTCGTGAAGATTCACGACGAAAAATACATCAAGGCCAGCAAGCGTCTCTACATGACCGCGACTCCCCGCCTGTTCGATGACAACGTAAAGGGCAAGGCCGAGGAACATTCCGCAGAGCTTGCCTCCATGGATGACGAGGCCATCTACGGTCCAGAGTTCTACCGCCTCGGCTTCGGCGAGGCCGTGGACAAGGGTCTGCTCACCGACTACAAGGTCCTCGTCATGACGGTCGAGGAAGATATCGCCGCTGACGTCCTCGCCGCCAACCCCACCAACGAAATCAACCTCACCACTGCCTCTGCCATGATCGGCGCGTGGAACGGACTCGCGAAGCGTTCGGGTGCCGAGCAGGACACGAAGTCCGGCTTCGAGGCCAATGCACAACCCATGCTCCGCACCGTTGCCTTCGCCAAGGACATCAAGGCCTCGAAGACCATCCAGGAGACCTTCCCCACGCTCATTCGCCAGTACCAAGAGCAGCTCAAGGACCACGCGGCAACCAACGACGTCAGCCTGCTCAACATCGATCTCCAAGTAGCCGTGGAGCACGTCGATGGCACCATGAACGCCCTCGAGCGCGGCAACAAGATCTCGTGGCTCGAGTCCTCCATCCCCGAAGACGAGACCCGCATCCTTACCAACGCTCGCTGTCTCTCCGAAGGTGTGGACGTCCCCGCCCTCGATAGCGTCATCTTCTTCCACCCACGCAATTCCATGGTCGACGTCGTCCAGTCCGTCGGCCGCGTCATGCGCAAAGCCGAGGGCAAGGACTATGGCTACATCATCCTGCCCGTCGCTATCCCGCCGGGAGTATCCCCGTCCCAGGCGCTCAACGACAACACGCGCTTCCGCGTAGTCTGGCAGATTCTCAACGCCCTGCGCGCCCACGATGACCGCTTCAACGCTAAGGTCAACTCGATTGCGCTCAACGAGAAGGTCGAGCTGCCCATCGATGTTCAGCCCGTATCGAACCCGAAGCCAGACGATAAGCCTGCCGACGACGATCCGGCCATGGCCAAGAATAGACTCAATGCTTCCGATGTCTCCCCAACCGGCCAGTCCGAAGCTTCCAGCGAGCAGGAACTCACAGCGGAGCAGATGACTCTGTTCTCCCTCGAAGCCTGGCAAGAGGCCATGTACGTCAAGCTCGTCGACAAGGTCGGTACGCGTACTTATTGGGAAGACTGGGCTGACGATGTCGCCACGATCGCCGAGGCACAAATCGCCCGCATCAAGGCACTCATCAATGCCGCGGACGACACCATCCGCAAGGAATTCGAGGTCTTCATCGAGGGCCTGCGCGGCAACCTCAACGACTCGATCACCGAGGACGAAGCGATCAGCATGCTCTCGCAGCACCTGATCACTGCCCCGGTCTTCAACGCGCTGTTCACCGAGCACGACTTCGCCGCGCACAACCCGGTCGCCCGCGTCATGCAGCGCATGGTCGACGCATTGTCCGACGCCAAGCTCGAGTCGGAGACTGAATCCCTCACCAAGTTCTACGAGTCCGTGCGCGTGCGCGCCTCCGAGGTCTCCTCCGCATCTGGCAAACAGCAAGTGATCAAAGACCTCTACGAACGATTCTTCCGCAAAGCCTTCAAGAAGCAGTCCGAGGCCCTCGGCATCGTCTACACTCCAGTCGAAATCGTCGACTTCATCCTCCGCTCCGCCGATCAAATCTCCCGCTGGCACTTCGGCAAGGGCCTTACCGACGAAGGCGTCCACATCCTCGACCCCTTCACCGGCACCGGCACGTTCATGGTCCGACTCCTCCAGTCCGGTCTCATCGAGCCCGACGGCCTCGCCCGCAAGTACGCGACCGAGCTCCACGCCACGGAGATCATGCTGCTCGCCTACTACGTCGCCGCGGTCAACATCGAAACCACCTACAACGCCCTCCAAGCCGAACGCGCCCAACGCAACAATGAGCCTGAACCCGCGTACGTCCCCTTCGACGGCATCGCACTTGCGGACACTTTCCAGATCCACGAAGAAGGCGACATTCTCGACCTCAAGGTCTTCAAAGAAAACAACGCCGCCATCCAGCGGCAGATTGATGCGCCAATTAACATCATCATCGGCAACCCGCCCTATTCCGTGGGTCAAACGAGCGCGAACGATAACAACCAAAACCTCAAATATCCGTCACTCGACCGCCGCATTGAGGAAACTTTCGTGGCCAACTCATCGGCTTCGTCTTCGCGCACCGCTTACGACTCGTATCTTCGGGCCTTCCGCTGGTCCATCGATCGGCTCGGTACGCACGGTGTCATGGCTTTCGTTTCCAACGGCGGTTGGCTCGAAAGCAATAGCTCAGATGGAGTGCGTCATTCCTTTGAGGATGAGCTCAGCGACATATACGTGTACAACCTCCGCGGCAACCAACGTACAGCCGGCGAACAGTCCCGCAAGGAAGGGGGCAAAGTCTTCGGCTCCGGAAGTCGAAACACCGTAGCTGTAATCATCGCCGTTAAACGTGAAATCCCCGACGATGTGTGTATCCACTATCGCGATATCGGTGACTACCTCAGTGCAGACGAAAAACTTGCGATTGTTGATGGCTCCACGCTCGATAATGTCGATTGGCAAATTATTGAGCCCAATATTTACGGGGACTGGCTCAATCAGCGCGATGAGGACTTCGAGACGTGGCCGGTGCTTGGAGACAAGAAGGACAAAACTGCTAGGACCTTCTTTAAAAAATATTCGTTGGGACTTGCATCCGCGAAAGATGCATGGGTTATTAATTCCAACCTTCAAACTGTGGAAAAGAATGCAAGTCGACTAGTAAATACGTTCGAAAAGGCCAGGGTACAGTTTCATTCGACTAATCTTTCCGTCAGCGACCAATCCGCTCCATCGGAGTTCCTCGCGCAGCATGCGTCGGAATTCTTAGCCAAGGACAAATTCTCTTGGGACGACGTCCTGCTTCGCAAGCTCAAGAATAATATTTCTATCAGATTCGAACCGCAAGGGTTTGCCCAAGGCACCTACCGACCATTCTTTAGCCAACACTTTTATTTCGACGCATCCTTGAATCAACGCCGTTATAGTCTTGCATCCATCTTCGTCCCACCGGAACACCGCAGCATCGGTATCGCTGTAACAAGCCCGAAACCAAATAGCAATTTCTCATCACTGGCACTAGATACCATTCCAAGTCTCGATTTGTTCGGCCAGACGACCCAGTTCTTCCCACGTTGGGCTTGGGAACCCCTCGAGACGCCGGAGGGTGAGCTGGACTTTGGGATGGGGGCATCGAAAGGCTCGGAGCCTGGTACCGAAGGAGAAATCCTCGACGGGTACCGCCGCGTGGACAACATCACGGACGAGATTCTTGGGATTTACCGCCAGGCGCTGGGCTCGGATGTAACGAAGGATGACATCTTCTACTTCGTGTACGGGCAGCTGCATGACCCCGGGTACCGGGAGAAGTACGCCGCGGACCTGAAGAAGATGCTGCCACATATCGAGACTCCAACATCGCGGGCGCGGTTCGACCAACTGGCTGCCGCCGGCCGGGAACTCATGGATCTGCATGTGAACTACGAGGACGTGGAACCGTGGCCGGTGACAGTGGATCTGAAGGCATCGGCAGACGAGTCCGACCGCGAGACGTGGCGCGTGCAAAAGATGAAGTGGGCAAAGAAGAAGGACTCGGAGACGGGTAAGAACGTCAACGATGTTACGACTCTCGTCTACAACAAGTCCGTGACCATCCGCGATATCCCGCCGGAGGCGGACGAGTACATGCTCGGCTCGCGGTCTGCGCTGGCGTGGATTATTGACCGGTACCGGGTAAAGAAGGACAAGGCATCGGGAATCGTCAACGACCCCAACGACTGGGCTGACGAGGTAGGAAATCCGCGGTACATAGTGGATCTCATCGCGAAGGTCACGCGTGTGGCGGTGGAGACGGTGAGGATTGTGGAAGGAATCAGGGAGGTTGGCGAAGATAAGTAGCTCTGAGGGACGTGCCATCGATTTAACCGGGGTTAAGCCTGCTCCTCAGTACAGCGCGAGCGCTTCCTCTTTCTAGTCTCTAAAAGAATAATTTCAAGGCCTCCAATTCTGCTCGGAAAGACAGAGTATGTCTCGCACATGCAGGTGACTGGCCGAGGCCGAGGCCTTTCGCGGGCTTTTTAATGAATCTCGTCGGAGGCTAGCTGTGTGTCGTAATGTCAGGTAAAATAAGCTCCAACTTTTGACTCAGACCTTCGCCGATTATGAAAGGTGGGTAGATCCATGAATCGTAAAGATGCAGCACGTAAGCGTCTTCTTGAAAACGCTCAAAAGTCCGCCGCCTCTGTCGAAGTACTTAGCGACAACGAACTTGCTACAGCAGCCTACCGCCGGCTTCTCCGCACAATCGATGCTCAATCTGAGCCCCTTGATCCCGATGCTGCGGAAGCGCTTGCTCATGAAGAAATCGCCACTATGCGAATGGAGAAGAGGATCCGTACCGCCTTGGGGGCAGGTAAGTGACCGAAGAGCTTCAACAGATAGCAGCACACAGAAAGTTGCGTCTGGTTGTTGATACTAACCTCTTCATATCGTCTTTGCTGTCACCTCGCGGCTCCGAGCGCGCGCTGATTGAAGCATGTTTCGCAGGAAAATTTGAGTTGCTCTACTGCGAACACCTTCTCCAAGAAATTGAAGACGTTATTTCTAGAGAAAAATTTCGGAAGCGCTTCACTGTAGAAGAAGGCCTATCCCTCATCGATGCCATCGCCCTTGTCGGGACAGAGGTTCCGGACCGCGCGGAGCAAAAACTACCGCGAATCTGCGATGACCCCGATGACAATTTCCTTTTCGCTCTCTACGAAGACGGTAACGGAGACCTCCTTGTTAGCGGTGACAAAAAGGTCCTCAAAGCCGCAGCCAGCGCACTTTGGATTACCAGCGCCGATGGCAAAATGGCAGCCACTCTCCTAGAGGATAGGAAGGCTTGGGGATCCGAACTTCTCAGAGGCGATAGTGAGAGCGGACGGGAAGCTATCGAAGCAGCGGGAAATCGGGCTATTTTCAACGCCGCCAATTTCCTATTCGAGGTAGTAGAGGGCATTAAGTCTAAAAAATTTGACCGTGAACTGCTCGCCCAAGCTGTTGTCCCCGGCACCGCAAGTGCATGGCTTGATGACTTCGAATCCGCTCAGTCATTGTTAACGAACCGCGCATTCGGTACTCATCCGATTATCATCTCGCCCGAGATTGTTGCCGTCAAACTGGTGCCTGATCTTGGAGATTCCTACGTCGCACTGCGGCCGACTACACCGATCGAAAACGCCGTTTTCCTCACACTTGAGCGTTGCCCAGACCTTCTCGATAACAAAGGGAACGACGCTCTCGGCCTTGATGGTTGGAGAGCACACAGCATAGGGCCACGATTCTTACAGCCCAATGAAGTCCGGCCTCCAACGGACGCAGTACGCAAGCAGGCAGTTCAGTCACTACGCGGTTCGCGAAACTAAGCAAGACCCAAGAAACAGATCACCATGATTTTCGAGCCCTTTGGAATCTCTCACGCGCACACCTTTCGTTAATTTTTGTGACTCTTCCGGAAGAGCCCCAAAACGACGACCACCCCGCCTGACTGCCGGTTCGTCGTAGTTGGTACCGGTAATCC
>NZ_KV788300.1:0-3373 GCF_001807215.1 Corynebacterium sp. HMSC05D08
CACCACGCCGCTACCATTTCAGTCTTCTAAACACAAATAGGGTGCAATCAAATTTACAGAGCAGACTTTCATGCAAAACTATTGACAGTAGGCACAGCTATCCCTAAGGTGTGATGTACGTCGCCAATGGAGACGTACATCACACCTTACAGCTTTCGAAAGGAGCTACTATGCCTGCCGTTATGGACATTAAGTTTATTGAACGCATGAAGGGAGACATGTCACTCGTTTCCCAGTTCTACGACGACCCCGCCGCCACACTAGGAGAAGCCGGTGTCTCTGAAGAATTTTCAAACGCCGTACTTCGGCGTGATGGAAAGGCACTTCTAGCAATGGGATGGGGGTCCGAGGAGATGGAAGTGGCATTCTCTGGTCGACACACGAGCAATCAATTCTATTGCAGCAAGTAGATGCCATGCCAGACCTGAACTCCCTAGACTATTTCAACCAGTCGAACCCTATTAGGGATGAGGACATACCCCTTCCTATGCGGAAACACTGGGAGAAAATTTCAGATCACGGCTTATCAGGCGCGGAACTTGATTCTGTATTTTGGGCTGACTTTTATGAATTCATAGCACTTGCATACAGAAACGAGTTCCGCCCACCCGTCTCTAAATGGGCAATGACTTTCAATGCACTTGGTTTTCGCAATCCAGGAACCCTGGCCACCACGTTTCACAATTGTTACTCCGTGTTAAAAGCAAACCAAAAGCTGGAAAAGTTATGAGGTTTAGGACGCAAGACGATGCAAACACTGAAAATTTCCGACAAGAATAGCGATGCCTGGGAACAACACTATTTCGCCCCAGAAGCGGACACTGTCTGCGGGTACAAAATACATGTGAACCTAACAGAGCACCAATTTCAAGCCGGAAAGACCCTTCTAGTGGAGGAATACTCAAAAAGAAGGGTTGATTTCAAAGTCTGCAATACTCAAAGTTTTTGTGAACGACTAAATAGCGGCAACTATGGTGTCACTCAAATCGGGAAGGCGGCAACAGTTTACGTCGCCACACCCGAGAGACTCAGTAGTGAAGCGCAATTTCTTCAAGCTATGCTTGCCGAATTCAGCGGCCCTTGTCCCCCAACAGATCTCCGTATCCCCAACAGCGGCATTCTTAGCTATAGATGGGAGGCGAGGAACGAAACCCAGGCCCGCGAAATCTGCAGTGGTGTACCGCTTCCCGTCTTTGATCCGATTGGAGGCTTATCCGCCGTCGGAAATCCTTTCCTCGAACTCAAAAAGGCAGGGATAGACCTAATTATCACTCGCTGCCTTCGCCAGAGCTCCAAAGGTGCTGTTTACGAAGGGATCGCCAAGGGGACTCGGGTGAAGTCCCCAGCAACCTTTCGACCAGTAATTCTAAAGGAATTTAGAAAATACGCATCCAAGTCACACTTAGGACACGATGCTTGGGACATAGGGCGAAGCGAAATAAAGTCATATAAGCAACTAAGACCGCTTCACGTAACACCCCAGCTCTTCTGGGAGGGAACGTCTAACGAGTCAATATATCTCCTATTAGAATCACCTGCCGGGTTTGTGCCTCTTCAAGAATTCGCTAAGAATCTAAGCACAGAATGCCTCGACATTATCTGTTCAAGGGTAGAGTCCCTTATCAAAACCATCGCAAACTCAGACGTACGGTGGATAGACGTATCTCCCTCGAACATTCTCATCAACAACAAACTAGAGATTAAAGCCATAGATTTCGAAATCATTAGTGATGAACGAGGGACCACCTATTATGGTCTCCATCCAGTTCTTAAAGAGCAAGCGCCTACCCCAAGAGAATTAGTAAGCTTATTGCGGGGAAGTCTAGAGGCACTGATCCGAGATTAATGGCATAGTACCTGGAGCACATCATGTTCACATTACTGCATCAATAAATCCCTTTTGACACACCGCAAGTTGCGGCGGGTCAAGAATTCGACCCGTGAGAATTGCCCATTTCGGAAATCCGATGCTGGGTTCATGCTGCGTGCATGAGCTTTCAGTCGCGGTTGTCAAACATTGAGAGACACGATGCAGGATTATAAGACTTCTGATCAAAAATTTTGGACCACCGTACGCAAGAATCATCCTGACTATCTACGTTGGTTCTTCGCCGATACAGCAAGCGCCTTGGGGGCATCCCTCGTGGCCATCCCTATCTCACTTGCGAGCTACCACCTCACTGGAAGCCTAAGTCAAGCGGGAGTGATTGGAGCCGCAAGTTCGGCCGGCTCGATGATCATGACGATCCCGGCCGGCATGATCATTGATCGTTTCAACAAAAAGAAGTTACTTCTCTTCTACGGGCTGAGCCAAATTGCTATTTGGTCAACCTTTTCGCTGCTACTTTACTTGAGCAAATTCACTTTCATACTTTTGTTCTTTTTTAGCCTGTTTGCAGGAATGATTACAGGCGCGTTCGGAGGCCTAACCAACGCCATTTTGAGATTCATCATTCCCGAGAATTTGCTTGTTCAAGCGCAAGGCCGTAACCAAACTCGAGACAACATTATCTGGATGGTCGGACTACCTTTAGGAGGCTTTCTCTACGGTCTAGCCCCGGTTATTCCCTTTGTTGTACAAACTTTGTCTGGGTTGGGTCCGCTTTATGCTTCAAGAACTTTCAGTATGGACTTGGGGAAGTCAAACAGCGAGCAACGGTATTCGTTTAAAGAGTTCTGGTCCGATAGCAAATATTCTTTGGCTTGGATTTGGAAATATCCGATGCTTCGAACAATTTTCAGCATCGATATCTTCTCCAACTTCGCCAACTTTTTCCTCATCGCGTCTATTGACCTATGGCTGGCATACCTCAAAGTTGATGGTTGGATAATCGGCCTCACCTCAACCATGTTTACTATTGGAATGATTGTTGGAGGACTTCTTCAAGACCGCCTCATCAAGCAATTGCCAGGAAGAAACATCATCCGAGCAACAATGCTTTGGGAACTACTGTGGTATCTGTTGCTTCTCGTATTTTCCCAGTATTGGGCACTCATCGCAGTCGCAGCATTTTTCATCGTAGTTCCATCCATTGCGTGCAACTCATACTCCGGAGGACTACTTGCGTTATCAGCACCTCCCGAAAAAATAGGAAAATGCTCGGCAGGAGCGCGTCTGATGATGGGATTGCTACCAATCATCGCTTCCGCCAGCGCGGGTACATTTCTCGCCGCAATTGGTTTTCAGGCAAGCATGGCGCTATGTGCTCTGTGCTCGGTTATCTCCTGTTTGATAGCGACAAGTTCAGTCCTGCGCACACTACCTAAATCATCCGAGTTCAATTTACTCCCCGTATGCGAGTAAGTCCCAAGGTCATCTACCAAAGACTGAAATACAGATGGGGCCTGACCCCCGGAAAGTGGACACGTCGGG
>NZ_KV788301.1:0-628 GCF_001807215.1 Corynebacterium sp. HMSC05D08
CGTCAGTTTCAAAATACAAGGTTGTCACATCGTAGAGAACCATCACACCAGGACCAATGGCCGCGTGTGTGGCTAGCGCGTGGGTTATCTGGTCGCGGAAGTCTTTGTCGGCATACCGCGGAAGGTAGCGCTTTATCGTCGCGTATGAAGCCGAGGCCACGCCGACTTCTGCCAGAGTTTCAATGGAATCAAACGTGGAACCCGGCGAGATAATACGGGCTTGGACCAGGTTGAAAAACACCTCGTCCTTGCCGCTTGCCGTATCCAGGCCAAGGAGTTGGAAGGCCCCGCGAATCGCGTCCAGGAGAAGACCTGCGCGTTCACCGGATACCGTGACGGGATTATCAACCGTGCCTGTTCCAGACACAGCAACCGCAGAAGGCAACACTTTGAGGTCAAGTGAAATTTGCTCGCCATCGACAAGCCGCTGAGCCTTGACCATCAGCGCTGCGAGATCGTGGTCGGTATGGGCGGAGCCGACGTGTTCGATTTCAGGTTTGCGGTTGCGGTACCGCCAGATGATTTGAACAGCGGTCGCACCCGACGCCGTCGGGACCCGGCGGATACTCGGTGACATATTCAACAGCCTACCGGCACCCCCACCGCTACCCGCTTAGTCAGACAAAAC
>NZ_KV788302.1:0-52071 GCF_001807215.1 Corynebacterium sp. HMSC05D08
AACTACAACACACCAAAATGAGCCAAGTCAGGTTAGACAGTGTAGTCACCGCACGGACATCTCCCCAGTTAGACCCAGCTAGACCGCATTCGGTTCCGAAGCACAGTAGTACCTAGGTAGCCTGTGCCGTCGCTTCAATCCGTTCAAGGCGCTTGCGTAAATCCACGATAACGTCTGTCTTGTTGTGAAAGATGTCGACGACAGAGCCCTCTTCATCAAAAGGCGGCTGGAAGATCTCCTCATAGGCCACGCCACCGTTGTGAACTAGCACATCTACCAGCATCTTGATAAAGCGTATTTGGGCAGCATTGAAAGACGTATTACTGAGAAGGTCTGCAAACTGTTCCCGGACTGCCGCCTCATCAAGGCCCACCAAGCGGCGGATGAAGGCAGGAATGCTGTCCCCGCCCATGCGTTCGCGCAGCATATCAATGCTTTCCGTGGAGCCCGCGCTTCCCCTGCCGGCCTGTGCCACCACCGCCTCCAACGCAGCAACATCCTCTGCGTTTAGCGTGCGTGCACTGCGCAACTTGATCATCGCCAAGTCGTTGGCGTGTTCCTGCAGCACTTCACGCAGCTGTTGTTCCAGCTGGGAGGGGTAGGAACCGGTGCCGGGCAACTGAGACGGCATCTCATCATCGATCGTGAGCTCACCCATCTCATCCTGGATGTCGAGGGTCACGGCATTGCGCTTTCCCTTGGGGACGAACTGAATGAGCGAACGCATGCCGATGCGGATGGTCTCGAGATCCTCCACCGTAACGTTGGTCCACCACTCCGGATCCAGCGCGCGCTCGAGGAAGGACCGCCGCTCGGCCACCATGGGGATGGTGGAGCTTACGGCCATGAGGTCATTGGCCATCCTCTCCACTCGTTGGCGCAGTGCCGCAAACTCGGGGCTGTGATCGAGCAAGCCCACTTGGAGCTTCAGGATCACAAGGTCAAAGCGCTTTGCTGTCTCGGGCTCCTTCATCGTGTTCAGCGGCAGGTGCCCGAGATGGCGGCTCAGCTGCTCAGCTTTCTCCTCATCCACATCGTTCCAAGCGGAGCGCTCGCGGTAGCGCACGAGGATTTCCTTGTCACCGGGCCGGACCATGATGTGGCCTAGCGGCACAGACGCCGCCGAGGCGTGGAGGGAGTCCGCAAGCCCGGCGCGCATCTCTGGGGCCTTAGCGTGCTTGTCCAGCTGCGCGAGCAATCCCACGCGGGCATCAAAGAGTTTCTCTGACAGCGACCGTGGGCGGCCCGTGGCCGAATCACGGGCTTCACCCCTGTAGAACTCGTCCACGTTGCCGCAGAAGTCGAAGATGAGGAAGTGCGTCTTGTCCATCCCCGGGCCGAAGAGGTCCGGGCGCAATCGCGTCCCTCGGCCCACCATCTGCCAGAACTTGGTGGGGGAGTAGACGGGTTTGAAGAAGACAAGGTTGACCACCTCGGGCACGTCGACGCCGGTGTCAAGCATGTCCACCGAAATCGCGATGTTGACGTCCCCCTCTGGGTCTGCGAATTCGTCCAGCGCTGACTGCGCATACTTGGTGTGAGTGGTGATCACAGAGGCACCCGTGCGCGAATACTCCGGGAACGTCGCGTCAAAGACCTGCTTGATGAGTTCCGCGTGACGTTGGGTTCGGGCGAAGATGATAGTCTTTCCCAATTGATCTCCGCCCACGCGAATCCCGTTCTCCACCACGGTTTTCAGCACCTTGCGTATGGTGTCCTTGTTGAACAGGTAACGGTTAATTTCCGCCGAAGAAACCTGACCAGGCGGATCCAAGCGCCCGCCGTCCTCGTCGGTACCCCAATCAGACGTGTCCCACGCCAGCTGCTCCTCGGGGGAAAGCTCGTCATAAGCCATGCCCCGCCGCAGGAAGAGCGAGTCCTGCCGAGCCGTCTTGAAGGGGACAAGGTTTCCGTCTGCCACGGCTTCATCGAGGCTGTACTCGAAGGACGGGGTCTTATCCTCCATCTCAAAGAGTGCATAGGTGTCATGGTCAATCTCGCTCTTCGGCGTCGCCGTCAGCCCCACTACGTAGGCATCGAAGTATTCCAAGATCCGTTTGAAGCGGTTGTACACGGAGCGGTGAGCCTCGTCCACGATGATGAGGTCAAAGTCGAAAGGACCGAACCTTGCCGGCTTGTCACCGTCATCCCCGATGAGATTCATCATCGTGTTGTAGGTGGTGACATACACATCACCCACCTGCTCAGGATTCTTGATGAGGTTCACGGGCGTGGACTCGGCGTACATGCTCACAAAGGCCTTGTGCGCCTGGTTGACCAAGGCAGTGCGGTCTGCCAAGAACAGCACCTTGCCTACCCAGCCGGCCTGACGCAACAGCTTGGCAGTGGCCACGGCCACACGCGTCTTACCAGTTCCTGTTGCCATGACCAGCAATGCTTGGCGACGCCTCCGCGCCTCCAACGTCTCCGTCACCGCACGGATGGCCTCGAGTTGGTACGCACGGGCGCCGCCGCCAGCAATGTCCGTATCAACCGGCGTCTCGCTCAACAGAGCGCGCGTGGTGCGCCGCCCAATCATGCGACGCAATTGCTGCGCGGTGGGGAAGCCCTCCACCTCGCGGGCGGGATAGCCCACACCGGATCCAGGAAGGTTAGCGGCATCATCGATCAGATCAATGTGATAGCCGTTGGTGCACAACATGACCGGCCGCGTTCCGTATTCGCGCTCGATGCAGTCCGCGTACAGCTTCACCTGTTGGGAGCCCACGCTCATGGACTCCATGGACTTCTTCGCTTCGATGACGGCCAGCGGTGTGCGGTCATCATCCCACAAGACATAATCTGCGTAGCCAACGCCGGAGGGATTGGGCATGCCGCGCAGCTCGAGCTCTCGAGTGACTGAATCATCACTAAACCCTGCTACTTCGAGCATCGGGTCAATGAGCTGTCGGCGCGTCTCGGCCTCGCTGATTGCCAAAGGCGCAGCCGACGGTGCTGCCACCCCGGCGCGCTCAGCCGCGGCCGCTTCCTGCTCAGCCAACTGTTCCTCGAGGGCCTCAATCTTGGCGGCAAGCTCCTCTTCCACCTGCCGTGCAGCCGCGCGCTCTGCTTCGGCTTCTTCCTGCGCATCAGCCAGATCCGCCTTCGCCCGAACCTCCGCACTCCGCCGCTTGAGCTCGAACTGGGCGGCCTCACGAAGACGCTTCTCCTCAGCTTCACGTGCGGCTTCCTTGGCCTCATCAAGCAGCAGCCGGTTTTTCTTGAGCTCCTCATCCTGCTGCGCCAGCTTCTTGAGGTAGGCAGCGGTCTGCGCTTGGGAGCGGCCGGCAACGTGGATGCCAGAGGCATCAGCTGCGCTCTGGCCCAGCAGGCTGGTATCAAAAGCCGCCTGCGGGCCCGGCGCGGCCTGCGGGTTGGCCGAGTGGTACCGCACCGCCCAGGCCATGAGGTCATACAAATGCGCTACCACTGCCCGCGCCTTCTGCGGGGTGGCCGGCGCTTGCTTGCCTTCCATGTCATCCGCGTGCGCGGCGTCGTTGCCGCTTTTACGCAAGATGGTCATCTTGCGCAGCATGGTGTCGTTGCCTACACACTTGACGAACTCACGGTCCCTGGTCATGTCCGCCAGACTGAGGTAGCCGGTATCTCCCAGACCCCGGAACGCCCAAATGTGGTTCACTACCCGCTCCAACACCTTGCGCGCATAGAAGCAGGAAATAACCGGGTCCGCATCCACGAACCGCTCTACCTTCAGGCACTCCTCATACGCCGTGGGCCAGACGTAACGCACGAAACCGAAGTTGCTGCTGCGGACTGGTCCGCCTGAAGCGGCTCCGCGGAAATCATGGGGTGGCGTAGGAGCATTCATTCTGGTGTTCCGATTTTATTAGGTAGGGCTTCAACATCACAGGGTGCTGACAACACGGGCCGACATCACGTCTAGCTTAGAGGTTAGTCCCGCCTCATCAATGCCAAAATAACATTCTCACCATACCGGGAAAGCAGCCATTGATCTTCGCTTATCGCACTCGCCACAAATGCCTTCGAGCCTCAGATGTGAACCCCGGGAGGGTCAATCGCTCGAGACTGCCTAAAAGCTCCTCTAGTTGTACGGGTGGATTACGCAAGACATGCGCTTGTCGTGCAAGGCAATCTAGGACCTCATCTGGATCGAGGTCCAATTGGTTGAGCAAGAATTCATCCGGGGTCTGAACATCAATGCCAAATCGCTGGAGCTCATCGTGTGGAAAGTCTTTGACGTTAAACGTCACAATGATATCCGCCCGCCCCTGGATGGCCGCCGCCAGGACATGCGCATCATCAGGATCTGGCAAGGCGACAACGCTCTCAAGCACTTCCCAGTTGGTGACATTGGCGTCATCAAAGAAATCTTGCATCACGGCTATTCGCCTCTCAACGGCCTCCGGAGGAAGTTCCGGATGAATTCTTCTCACCGCAAGGCTCACTTCCTCCAGAATGCGGTCGCTCCATAGTGGGCGATAAAGCCCAGCTTCCGCCAACGATAGGAAGGTGTCTGCTAGCGATACCGGCACCAGCGTGCACGCATCCAGAAGCGCTGAGAATTTAGCCACGCCGCTCCTTCTCTGCCACTTCCTTGCGAGCGTCCTTAAGGATCTGCGCAATGTCAGCTGCGTCTGCGGCATTTACGTCATAGGCCCCTGCAGTTTGGGCCTCAGACGCTAGCTCTCGCAACGCTTTACGACGTTCCGTCCGCTGCTCATCCCGGTACTGCAGTAAGTCAACGAGCCGAACTCGCCTATGCCTGCCTCCTGAGGGACGCTCGAACGCTATCGACCCGTCCTCGAGCTTTTTCACCAGAGTCGGCCTACTGATGCCCAGGAAATCTGCTGCTTCCTGCGTTGTGAGCAGTTGGTCTACAGGCGCAACCGTAATGCCCTTTCCTTGCCGCATCGCGTGGACAACTCCTGCCAACACGCTAAAGGCTTCTTCAGGCAGAGCTACTGCTTGTCCGTCGGGCCCTACCAACGCAGCAGGTCCCTCCAGCTGTTCCAAGAACCTACTCACATCGAGCATGGCCTCTAGGTCTTGCGGCGGGAGGGTCGTGTGAGGGCGATTCCGTACTTCATTCATAAGGCCATCATAGAGCAATTCGAAATATTCGAAAGAGCAAACGCGGCTCCTACCTACTCGAAGTAATCCTCATCCACCTCAACCAGCGCTACAGTCCGCTTGACCTGAACGCCCACGCCATAGCGGATCATCAGTTCCGCCAGCCTGTCTCCATCAATCAGGACAACACGTGATGCCACCGCATCCGCATACTCCTGCGCAGCCGCAGAGAACTTCGCCGTAGTCAGAAACACCCCACGGTCCGCCTGTGCCCCCTGCAACGCACCCACGAATCCCTGAATATCCGGACGACCAATGCTCTTGTCCAGCCCATACCGCTTCGCCTGCACGTAAATACGGGACAGCCCCAGCGCATCCTGGTCAATAATCCCGTCGATACCACCATCGTTGGATAGCTGCGTGCGCGTGGCCTTACCCTGCGTACCGCCATACCCCATGGCCATGAGCAGATCGAGCACCGCCTGTTCAAAAAACGCCGGCTCGTTCTCATGCAGCCTAGTGAGCAGCTCACCAGCCACAAACTCATTGTTGCGAGACACACCGGTTTCCACCTGCTCTACCGGGTCTAGCTCGCTCTCGGCTTCTGGAAAGAAGCTTTGCTTATCAGCGCCTACCTTGTGCACAGCCTTACTTTCCTGATTCGGGCCCCGCCACGTTAACTCCGCTTCCGTGCCTGCGATTTCTACACGCAGCTGCTTCTCCGTCATCCCTTCCGGATAGCGTGCCAACAAGTCACGGTCAAAGTCTGTAATTTGAAAACGCGCCCGCGCCGGCGAAATGATGGCGTTCGCCTTCTTAAGGATTGTCAAGGCCCACCCAATACGGTTTTCAAAACGCGACTGCCCCGACGCAATGGTCTCAAGCCTTTCTTCGTCAGTAATGCCCGCATAAGACGCAGTCATCTCGATGAGCTCTCGACGTCGGAGCTCAGCTCCATTTGCGTTAAGAGCTTCCAACACCGATACCCAAGTAGGCTTCCCATCTTTCGATAGCCATTAGAGCTCCCCTTGGAATGCGCGAGTGGATAGAGCTTGGAAGAGAGTCATCGAAGTCTCTTGCCTTCTGCGAATCTGCTCCTGCATGTCTCTAATTTGTTCCAACACCCGTCGTACTTCGGAACCAAATTCACCACTAGGATCAGGAACCTCAAGTTCATTCAAGTGCCGAAAATCCAGTTTCTTGGTCCCATGAGCAGAAGATGAAACCTTGGAAAGTAGTTCCTTTTCCCTGAGCTTAACCAGATAAAAGAGGACGTCACGATCCTTACTTTGGTTAGGCACAAATGCCTTCAAATCTTGATTGACTGTCACCTCACCAGGAATGCAACTCATTGGGAGGCGGTGTGCAAGAGACATTCCTCTTAGAGAAAAAGCAATGGATGGCTCTCCAATTAGCGATGCCGAAGTCTCGTCGAGCGCGCGATGGGTTATCCGATCTTCAGATTCGTAAACTTCCGCAAACTTCAGGTCCTTGGTTGTAAACCAGGGGACGTCACCTCCCCAGTATTCAGAATTCTTCTTAGAAGGAGTCATTCCGCCTCGAAAGGTACCCAATTCCGAAAGCTTCATTCTTGGAATGCTCTGCGAGCGCAACGACAACCAATTCGAAGTCATCGTGCCCAAGAGCGTTCCTGCACCCGCGTACTTGTCCCTCTGCCCCCTCGCCTCATCCAAAATCGCCGCGATACGGCGCTGCTCTTCGAGGGGAGGGAGGGGGATTAGCGCCTCTGCGAGTCGCTTGGCAGAAAGGTGTTTCACCGTTACGAAGGCCGTCTTTTCCCAGATATCGCGTAAAGGAAACTGCAGCACGTGAAACAAGTAAGCATCTGTGATGTGCTGTTCATCTGCCGAAACTTTACAAACCCGTTGGTTTAGAAGCGCTGGCGCAGAATTCCATCTCGCATAATTGAAGTCGCCATCCATGCCAACCAGGATTTCTCCTGCTTGTATGAGGTACTTCTCATCCCAATCTCCCGAATAATAGGTGCTTGTCGTACCTGAAACCACGTCTCGAATTCGAATGATTGGCATGTCGCCTTCTGCACCAAATTTTTTGGAGGAAAAGGCGAATCCGTTCAAAATTTCACACACATCCCCCAACCGCACCATCGGCCAATCGTGCTTTGCTGTGCTGGCCATGTTATTTACCCTCGCTGAGCATGGCCTTGAGGTTGGCAAGGCCTTGGGTGATGTCGCGGTCGAGGGCTTCGATTTCGGCGATGATGTCCATAGGGTCGCGGGTTTCTTCTACTTCGAGGACTATCTCCTTGTAGTGGTTCATGGAAAGGTCGTAGTCGGCTTGGGCGATTTCGTCTTTCGGCACCGTGAAGGAGTAGTCGGTACGGGCACGCTCACGCTCATCGGTGGTGCGGGAGTGCCAGCGGGCAACCACGTCCGGAAGGTTGTTGAGCTTCAGCTGCTCGTCGGTGAGAGTGACGGGTGTAGGGTCGTCGGCAAGCGCGGGATCGCTAAGGTCCTGGATGTGGGAGGTAGGGGAGGGGCCGAGCAAGGGGCGCTCGAGAAGCGGAGTGCGCTTGTCATCCAGGGAGTAACCATCCGCGGTGACGTCATAGAACCACACCTCATCGGTACCGCCGGAATCCGTGCGGGTAAAGCACAGGACAGCGGTGGAGACGCCCGAGTAAGGCTTGAACACGCCGGAGGGAAGTTTGATGACGGCGTCCAGGCGCTGATCCTCAACCAAGGTTTTGCGAAGTGCCTTGTGCGCCTTGGTGGAGCCGAAGAGGACGCCTTCAGGAACAATCACCGCGGCGCGGCCGCCCGGCTTGAGTAGTTGCAGGAAGCGGTGGACAAAGAGGATCTCCGTCTTCTTGGCCGTCGTCACCGACTTGAGCTTGGGATCGATGGAGTCCTTGTCCAAACTGCCCGCGAAAGGCGGGTTGGCCAGGACGAGGTCGAAGTCCCCAAACGTTGTCGGCAGCTGCTGCAGGGAGTCGTGATAAAAAATGTTGGGCTCTTCAAAGCCGTGCATGAACATGTTCATCGCGGCAATGCGCACCATGGTCTTATCAAAGTCGAAGCCCGTCAGGCCCTCTGTGATGAACGTTGTGCGCGTGTCCTTGTTGTAGAGGTCCTCACGGTGATGATGGGCAATCCAATCATTGGCGGCCACCAGGAAGCCTGCGGTGCCGCAGGCCGGGTCGATGATGCGCTGCTGTGGCGTGGGCTCCATGAGCGCGACGAGGAGCTCAATAATGTGGCTGGGCGTGCGGAACTGGCCGTTCGTACCCGAGGTGGACAGCTTGTCCAGCATGTACTCGTACAAGTCGCCCTTCATGTCCTTGTTGGAAAAGCGCAGCTGGTCAATGAGCTCCATCACGCGCGAGAGCGTGGCCTCAGATTCAATCTCAAAGGAGGCGTTGGCCATGTGTTCCTGGAAGCCCGTCCCACCCATCTCTTTGATGAAGGGGAAGACCTTGGTGATGATGGTGGCCTTGCGGCGGGCGATGTCACGGTCCTCAATGAGGTTGCGCCACCGCAGATCCTGTTGACTGGCGTCAAAGATATCTTCCGTCGCGGTGGGATCTCCTAGCACTCGGCGCTTATCAATCTGGACCTGGCGCTCGTCGAGGTCCTTGATAAAGAGCAGGTAGGTGAACTGCTCGATGACGGAAACAGGGTTGGAAATGCCGCCGGACCAGAAGGTGTCCCAGATGCGGTCGACGTTGTTTTTGAGGGCGCCGGTAATCATGTACTTCAGGGTAGCTGTTGCAGCCATTGAGGCAGCTATATGGGAAGGCTCAGCCCGCGTGCCGCAAAAAGATGATCCTTCCCTCATCCCTTTGATTGATACCCCGGTGGGGTATAGGCTTGGGTCAACACAATCGGACCCATTCGGAAGACTTATGAAACGCCTCATTTCTCTTGCTGCCGCCTGCGCCGCAGCCATCACCCTGTCCTCTTGCTCTACTGACAGCCCCGAACCGAGTGAAGCCTCGAAGGGCGACACTGCCGCCACTGACATCCAGCAGGTACCCGCCGAGGACATCCTCGCCGAGTTCGACCTCGAAGGATTGGACGGCCCGGGGATCGTCGACAAGCTGGACCGCATGCCCAAGGAGGAGCGCCCTAGCGATCTGCACGCCTCCGTGCTGCCGCACGAGCTAGTCCTCACCGCCGAGCAGGGCCAAGCATCCCTGCCCTTGCCGGAGGACAAGTTCTACGTCTCCATCGCGCCGTACATGACCCAGACCCATGACTGCTTCAACCACTCCCTGACCACCTGCACTGGTGAGCTCAGCAAGGAAGACATCCATGTCACCATCACGGATGACGAAGGAAATGAGCTGGTCAACGAGGACACTACGACCTTTGACAACGGCTTCATTGGATACTGGCTGCCCGCCGACAAAAAGGGCACCATCACCATCAAGCAGGACGGCAAGACAGGTGAGGTCCCTCTGGACACCACCGAGGAGGGCGCAACCTGCATCACCACCCTGCAGATGGCCTAATCCGCTCATTCATTCACCACGGTGAATCCCACGTCCTGGGGTTCACCGTTTGTCGTTTTATGGTGTCCACGCAGTGCTTGCTGACGTCCCAGAAATAGCGCTTTCACACCCACGCTTAAGTTCCCCTGACGTTTACCTGTCCGTAGCCTTCCCGACATCCACACTGACTACGGTTCCACAGTGGATTCCGGCCATGCGAACAATGGCCCCAGTCCGTCTCTTTTCTTGCACGCTCTTTTCACTTTAGAAAGCTCACTAATGCGTATTTCTTCTCGCGCGCTGCGCACCTGCGCGGCTGTGACCGTCGCTTCCCTTGCCACCGCTGGTGTCGTCGCTCCCGCGCAGGCCGCGACCTCGGGCCCGAAGAATGTCATCTACATGATTGGTGATGGCATGGGCTACAACCACATCGCCTCCACCAACCTCTACGAGTCCGGACAGTCCAAGTACCTGGTTGAGGGCGCTTTCGACGGCGAGGTCAAAGAGCTCGACGGTGAGTCCGTTCAGTCCTTCGAGGACTTCGAGCGCCTCTCCATGACCACCTTCCCGGACGGTGGCTCCTACGACCCGGAGAAGGCATGGACCGACCACGATTACGTCAAGAAGGACAAGGTCACCGACTCCGCTGCAGCTGGCACCGCCATGGCCACCGGCCAGAAGGTGGACAACGGTGTGCTGGGTAAGTCCCCGTACGGCCACTCCCTGAAGAACATCTCCGAGCAGGCAATCTCTCACGGCAAGTCCGCTGGTGTTGTCAGCTCCGTTCCGTTCAGCCACGCCACCCCGGCTGCGTTCGCGGCACACAACAAGAACCGCAACAACTACACCGAGATCGCTGAAGAGATGGTCGGCTCCGGCCTCTCCGTCATCATGGGCGCTGGCCACCCAGAGTTCGATGACAACGCCCAGAAAGTAGGGGAGCCGAAGTACAAGTACATCTCTGAGGAGTCCTTCAACTCCCTGCGCGATGGTTCCGCGGGCTGGGAGTTCGCCGAGAACACCGCTGACTTTGAGAAGTGGGCCGAGGGCAACGTTGAGGCCGACAAGAAGTACTTCGGCCTCGCGCCGGTGGCCTCCACCCTGCAGCAGGGCCGCGACGGCAACCCGGATGCCGCTGAGCCGGGGACCGACCCTCTCAACGATGTCGTTAATCTTCCGACCATGACCAAGGGCGCCCTCAACGCCCTGGGCCAAAACGAGAAGGGCTTCTCCGTCATGATTGAGGGCGGCGCTATCGACTGGTCCGGCCACTCCAACCAGACCGGCCGCGACATCGAGGAAACCCAGGACTTCAACAAGGCTGTCGACGCGGCCATCGCCTGGGTGGAGGAGAACTCCAGCTGGGATGAAACCCTGCTCATTGTCACCGCTGACCACGAGACCGGCTACCTCTCCGGCAAGGAGGAGACTGAGTCCTGGAACCCGCAGACCGGTGAGAAGGGCAAGGCCCCGGAGCACCAGTGGTACTCCGGCGAGCACACCAACCAGGTTGTCCCGTTCTTCTTCAAGGGCGCTGGCTCCGAAGACATCATGGCCAAGGCCACCGGCACCGACCCGGTGCGTGGCAAGTACATCGACAACACCGACGTTGCCAACCTGATCATCCAGGACTGGTGGTTCGCTGACGACTCCGCTCCTGAGGATGAGGACCAGGATGACACCAGCAGCAAGGTCGGTTCCTCCATTGGCGCCGGCTTCCTGGGCGCTGGCATCGCTGCCGCCATCCTCGGCGCTATCGCTACCTACCTGCAGTCCATCGGCATCGTGAAGGTTGACTTCGCCGCCCTGCAGAGGATGTTCCGCTAAGCACTCAGCGCTTCACACTGGAGGATGCGCTGAGCATTCAGCCCCAAGCAGGCCCTTCGCTTTTAAAGCGGAGGGCCTTTTGCCGTTCACGCACTTCGAGTCTTCTCCGCTTACTGGGAGGACTCCACTAGGCAGTCGTACAGAAAATCCATCAGCGTTGTGGCGTCGTCAGCACAGAAGAGCTCATCGAGGGCAAGGTTGAACTCCAGCCGCCTAGCGTGGGGGATATTCAATGCGCTGTATCCATGGCTTAACAAGAGACCGGACGCTACAAGCCGTGCGGTTCGCTTATTTCCATCGAAGTAAAACTGGCTACGCGTGGCAGAGCAGAAATAGGCCAACGCTTGCTCGACTGGGTTTTCAAGCCCTTGGAGGGAAACCAACAAATCAGCATGGGCTTCACCTAGCTCTTCAGCCGGATCGAAGGGGATGAAACCGCCATCCATCAGCCGTACACCACCGCCGTCTCCCTCCACGTGTCCTTCACCACGGAAAAGACCAGCGTCCAGGGCCTCGTTCCTTGCTAGCACGGCATGGAGTGCGTTACTGGTGGCATTATCCACCGCACATTCTTCTTTGAGGACCAGCTCATGGAGCAGGTTGAAAGCCTCCGACAAGTCCAAGATTTGCTGCTGCTCAGCAAGTGCCTTTCCGCCCACCGTGATGCCATCTAGCAGGGTTCGGACTTCCGGGAGAGTGAAAGTGTTTCCTTCCAGCGCGGCAGCGTTCCACACCAAGTCAGGAAGTTGCTTGGTGAGTCGGAATAACGCGCGCTCGGTTCCCAACTCCGAAACGTGCGGCCGCTCGTGGTGCTCCCAGCTCACTCGGCTCGTCGCTCTTCTCATCACCTATGCCCCTCCGATGTAGTTTTCTGCGCACACATCAATGGCAAGCTGATGCGGTGATACGTAGTGTATTCCTGCTTCATTCGTTGCGCCGGTGAGCTCTTCACCAGCGACAGGCACGAGGGTGATTCCTCCGGATACGGGCTCAGCACTGGCACGAATCCGCGTGGGTAATGAAGGCACGATCTCTGCCGGATTTGTGCACCAAATCAATGTTGATCGAGGTTCTACTTCACCAGCGATCTGCCCCGAGACTTGTTGAGCTGCAAAGGCACCCGACATCGCCCATGGTTGCCCGCTCGCATCAACCGCTGAGGCAAGCGTTATGGGATTCGCTGGTAAAAAATGGAGAGCACCCTGGCGGCCGTAGGGGTTGGAGGCCCACGCGGCCCGTTCCATGAGAGCCCGGTAGCTACCGCCGCCGGCTGGAGCGTCACCCCACTGCACAAAGCGGTCAATCCAGGCTTTAACGTCTGGCTCCTCACTTGCGAGTTCCCCAAGAAGCACTCGGGCGGCTGTCGCGGCGGCGGCATCGCTCATGCGATGCACCGATACGGAAACCTCATACCCAAGCACGCGCATTACCTTCTCCAAGCCAGCCAAACTCGGTTGAGCTGTCTCACGCAACCACAGGTTGAGCGTATTTCGTGAGACCCCCGAACGCCGAGCCACTTCGCTCAGGCTCAGCGGGCTTTTCTTGAGGAGTTGTACTGGGTCCATAGCCCTACTATAGCCAGCTGTCCTATCCATAGGACACCTGTCCTATGGATAGGACAGTCAGGCCGCCTACCAGCGACATGGCAACACCACCCCGCCGTGTCCTATGATGAAGCAAATGAGCGCGGAGATTTATTCACTTCCCACAACGCCGTTGGTCACCACTGACCTCACCGAACAGGGTCCCCGGATTTCACTGCGCCGGGGGAGCAACATTCTCATGCTGGAGCTGCCGGCTACCTATCCTGAGGCAGATCTGTCTGATCCTCGGTGGGTGGTCAAGTCTCACTTCATCGACCGCCCGCACTCGGTGCGCGAATTAGCCACCGAAGAACCGCTGGAAGTCGGCATCCCTGGGCCTTTTACCCGCATCGAGGTAACCCTGCGCGATGGCGATGAGGACCTCATCGAGACCGTCACCTTCACCGGCATCACCGATGAGGCGCCGTTCATCGTCTATGACCGCACCACGCTCATCGCGCCGCAGGGCACGCTGGAGGCCGCTGAGCCCCTCGGCATCTGGGCCGGCTGGGAAGTGGGCCCGCTGCCGGATCAGGTCAGGGTGCCGCAGAGGGAACCGGTGGACGTCGCCAAGCACGGCGATTTTGAGTGGGACTTTGACGTCGCCATCCTGCCCAACGCCCGGGGCCTCGACAACGAGCCGGTGTTCACCAAGTCGCCGCGCGTGCACCTCATTGCGGAAGGGGAGTGGCGCATCGATCTCACTTACGCGCCTCTCGGCGGCGAGCAGGAGGAGATTTCGGAGCAGACCTTCGACGCAGGCATCGCCGAGCCTTTCCCGGGTGACCTCTACGAAGACCCGTGGGTGGGCCGCTACAAGGTGTCGCTGTGGCACGACGATGAGCTTGTCGACGTCCGCTTCATCTCCCTCGCCGAGGGCCTCCACATGCGTGAGACCAACGACGGCCCGCGCGGCATGGATTTCCGCATCATCGATGCCCTCGGTGCGCACTCAGCCTTCAGCTACACGTTGGCCTCCCCGCCAAAGAAGCCCATCGCACTGGAAAAAGGCCTGCGCACCTTCGAGGACACCGAGGTCTCGCGCCGCGAGGTCGTGGCCAGTGAGGCCGGCTATGAGCTGGAATTCGATGTCTGGCCCGAGGCTTTGTTCAGTCGCGTCAAGCGCATCGGCCTAGAGCCCACCGAGCACTCCGATAAGCCAGTAATTTTCGCTGGTCAGCTCGATCAGGACGATATGTTTACCGTCCACTCGCCGCGCCCGTTGCCGCTGGCGAAGTTCGTCACCATCGACGGTCGGCAGAAGATCAAGGAGCTGGCGCGCACCTCGAGGACCACGCAGGCGGTCACCAGCCTCGCCGTCCCCAACGCCGCGCTGGCCAACGCCGTGCGCAAACAGCCAACGGCAGAGCTCTTCCTCATGTGGTCCACACTGTCCTACGAAGATTACCTGGACTCCCTCCCGGCGGGGGAGCGCGAGGCTCACCAGGCCCGCAGCTTGGAGCGGCGCATCGTCGAGTACGAAGCTTCCGCATCCACCAGCCTGATCTATGCAGCGCTGGCCACCGTCCGAAAGTCCCCATTCGTCAGCCGCGGCCTGCTTAATGGCGATGAAATCATCATTGAACAGAACGCAGAACCGCAGGCAGATTTAGTGGGCTGGGCCTGGCCATTGGCCGAGCCCACCGTAGCGCCCACCCAACTCACGCCCACCGAAGAGGGGTTTGAGCTGCCCGCCGACCTTGCTGAGCAGGGCTCGCTGCTTGTCGACGTCCGCGAGCTCCGCGCCTCCTCCAACCTCGCCGCCCCTGCACGCCCCTCCAGCGCCTCCATTGTGATCACGCCAGAAGGCTCACCGGCGGCACTCGCATCGAAGGACTGGACCCCGGAGCAGCTCTGGGACACCTTCCGCGCGCTCCACGTGCTCTCCCAGCGCAGCCCCAACCCCAAACTGCAAGCGATGTTCGACAGCACCATCGACCGCCTGCGCGCCCAACCGGAGGCCGCGCTCCACGCTCTAGCGCGCACCGGCGTCAGCGTGAACCAACAAGCCCGCTCGCTTGCGCGCACGCGCTTGTTCCACTCCCCGCTGGAGGCCGCTGCCGAGTCCGGCGTCGATAGCTACCTGGATCTCCTCCTCGATCCTTCAGCCAGCGAGAACCCCGAGCTCACCGCCGTGCGCGAGTCCGGCGCAGATGGTCTGACCCGCCCGATGCTGCTCAATGCCGCGACCATTCACAGCCCCACACCGCCCGTCGACGATCTGATGGGGGAGGCCGGCCGCGTCGCCGCGCTGCGTGAGTGCTTTGCCAACAACGGCGCCCTCGATGCGCTGGGCACCATCGAGCACCTGCGCAAGGACGCCACGGCACTGGCCTCGCTGGTGCAAAACGCGGGCGTTGACATGTCCGTTAGCCACACCCTCATCGCGTTGGGCACCTTTGCCAGCGGAAACACGGCTGATGAGCTCAACGCCGCGGCCTGGATGCCCTATATCTCCTATGCCTTCGCACTGGCGTCTCGCGCCGCGGCGAACGACATCATCATGGAAAGCCCGCTGCTCAAGGAAGACATGCCCATGCTTGCCGACGTCCTCCCGCTTGCCCCCCGCCTCTTCTTCTACGACCTCGTGACGGCCGAAGCTCTCTTCCGCGATCGCGACGTGTAAGCGCGTGAGGTGTGCCACAATGGGTGAGCATGAAGGTTATCTCCACGAACGTCGCTGTCCGCCGCCCCGAGCCGCATGGGCGACACGAGTACACGGGCATCGATAAGCAGCCATGCCCCTTCCTGGACCTGGAGATACCTGGGCCCAACTACGGTGACGGCTCCGGCGTGGTGGGGGATTCCATCGGTGACCACGCCCACCACGGCGGTGCCGAGAAGGCCGTCTACGCTTATGCCCGCGAGGAGCTCGACTACTGGGAGGGCACGCTCAACCGCGTGCTGCGTGACGGCTACTTCGGGGAGAACCTCACCACAGAAGGGATTTCCTGGCCGAATATGCTGATCAACCAGCGCATTCAGGTGGGGGAGTGCGTGCTCGAGGTCTCCATTCCGCGCACGCCCTGCGCCACCTTCTCCGGCTGGATGGACGAGCCCGGCTGGCTCAAGTCCTTCACTGAGCGTGGCGATTGCGGTTCCTACCTGCGCATCATCGAGCCTGGCCGCATCACTTCTGGCGATGAGATTACGCTCATCGGCCGCCCCGACCACGACATCACCATGGGCATGGCCTTCGCGGCCAAGATGGGGGACAAGGAGCTAGCCCGGCGCGTCGTGGACGCCGGCTGCCTTGCCCCAGTCCACCACGACCAGCTGGTTAAGCGCCTGCAGCCCCGCGGTTAGCTAGCCATTCATAGGTTGTCGCTTGTGAACCGCGCGTGCCATCCATACGCACGAATCGTGCCTTCACCAGTGACTTCAGCGCATATCGGACCTGCGCTCGAGTAAGGTTTGTGGCTGTTTCTATTTCGCCGATAGACAGCGGTTGTGCCGCCGTACGCAGCGCCTCCGCTACGCGCGGGGCGTTAACACCCAGGCGTTCCAAGGTCACTGGTGCATCCACTCGTCGTTCCGGGCCGGTGCCTGATTCCTCCTTGCGTAGTGGCTCCCAGATACGGGCCTCTCCACGAGAGTCCGGCCGCCACATCTTCACCGTAAATTGCACGCCAGAATCTATCAGGTCAGGCTCCGGTAGTCCTTGCTCTCGCGCGGCATCCAGCATGAGCTGCACGCCGCCGCCTTCGCCCTCAATAACAAAAGAGCCATCGTCTGCTTTGAGATATCGGCACAGTCTATAGAGCCGCTGGTTAATCTCCTGGCGCGCCAGATCTCTCGACTTGAGCTGTTCAACCGTCAGATCCCGTAGGCCTCCTGGACTGGAGATAACCATCTTGTCCGGTAGTAGGCGGACATCAATCGATTTACCCGCACCCAACGTATTTGGCCCAAGATCACGGTGCACCAATGCATTAGCCACGGCCTCTCGAATGGCCGGAAGGGGAAGTTCAGGAACTTCCACCATTGATCCGTCCTCTCGATATCGCCGTACGGCGGCTAAACGTTGCCTTACCCATCCCATTACCGAGTTCAACAGCACCGGAACGGGCCCCTCAAAGGTCTCCAACCCCAACACTCGCCCGTGCTTCGAACCATTTGGTAGCCTTTGCGCCACCGTTACTGCTAAGGAGGGAAAATGTCCTTGGGGATAGAAACCCAGCGCATACAGGCCAGCAAGGGTCAGCTCTCCAGTCGCGGTCGTCACCGCTAGCGCCCGTAAGACGTCCTCATCTTGAGTAAGTCCCGATAGTCGCCGATTCTTTTTCCGCGCCTGAACCAAGAAATCTTGCACCACGTCGCTATCTAGGTCTGCAAGGCTCGTGCCTTCCACAATCGTCGTGTCATAGGACACTGCCTCTTCGGCATGCAGCTTTGCCACGTCCATCATGCGCAGCTCCGAGGCACTCATACGGTAGTCCCCATCAGCCATTCGAAGATACGCTTCTCCCCTGTAGATAGCAGGCTTATCAATAATCGGAAGACCCGTAACCTCCGCAATCACGACATGCGTGCCATCTATTGCCACACTGTCGGTATGCACTGTGACTGGAGGGGTGATGGCATGACGCGCCTGCGAGGCCAGAGCAGCCTCCATCTCCGAAGGATTCTCAATGCCAGTGACAATGAATCCTTCCTTCTCATTGACACCAAGAATGATAAGGCCGCCACTCGGCATGTTTGCGAACGCGCACAATGTCTGCGGTAGAGAGTCCGGAATGCCCCCTTGAGCGGTTTTGACCTCGACTGTTGTTGAATCACCGCCGCGCAACTCAAGCTCAGCCAATAGCTCTCTCAGCTGATTCTCGGACCAATTGTTCACGATGAATACCCGCCCTCAATGTTAACAATGACGGCTCAATGCTAACTTCATTCCTCTTCAATGACAAGAGTTCTCATTGATCTTCCCATTGAGGTGTCATTGACATTCTCATTGAGGCCAAATTATGGCCCTGAAACCCCGTATGTTTAAGCTTTATCTAGCGCATAAACCGCAATGAGTGGTTGGATAAGAGTTATCCAACCACTCATTTGCTGTCTGACGAATGGATAGCCTCTACAAGCCTCACTACGTTACCGAGAGCTGGATCCCCGAATCAGGCTCCGGCACTCCCCGGCGCGATAAGGCCGGAGGCCCTTTTTAGGTCTATGTCCCTGACCATCTTGTAAGTAAGGCATGGAGTTTTCCCCAGAGCTCACCAGCCGGGCAGCACGTATCGAGCGAGAGATCTTGGAACTCAACCGTCATGCTGCTTCTGGCCAGTTGGAGTCTGTGGCCCGCTTACTCATGCGTTCTGAGGCGATTTCTTCCTCACGCATTGAAGGTATTGCGCCCAACGTCGACAAGGTTGTCCTCGCGGAACTCGCCCAAAAGGAGGAAGTCCGCAGCTTTAAGGAAAGCGCGGAAGAGGTTGCGCGTAACCTCACCGTTCTGTGTTCCATTGAGAAGAGCTTTGCCACCGAACCAACATCTCCATCGGCCTTCTTGAAAAGCTCCAAAGAGAGTTGATGGGGGAGAAGGGCTCTATCCCCACTGGTCTTCGCACTATTCAGAACTGGATTGGTGGAAGTAACCACACACCCATTGGGGCCGAGTTCATCCCAGCGCCCCCAGGCCTAGTCCATGACCTCGTGGACGACTTATGTCTTTACCTCGATGGCGCTTCGCACGGTGCTCTCATCCAGGCCGCAATTGCTCACGCTCAGTTTGAAACGATTCATCCCTTTGCAGACGGCAACGGGCACGTTGGCCCTGCTCTCATTCATGGAATTCTTCTGCGCCGCGGGCTTACGAAGTACACCATTCTGCCGGTAAGCCTCCTCCTCGGTACGCGGTCCAAATCGAAAGCTACCTGCCTTTTCGCACCATCGAGCGTTGTAAAATCCTCACCATGGAGCGCACGTATAAGTGGGAGCATGTCGAGACTCCCCTCATCCGGAACGAGGCCGCAGTTCATTTTTTAGGAGCCGGTTTGACCGCTTCCGGAGTGCAATACGGCGATGGATACGAGGCCACGTGGGAGCTGCGCGCCGCGGAGAACTGGATGACCGAACGTGTGTCGGTGAACGTTGAAGGCGACGGATGGGGGCGAAGCCTCGAGCTGTTTAGGTCCGAACAAGGCGTGTGGTCGGCGGAAACCAATGAAGAGGGCGCCCAGCCTGAAGATCTGCCCTCCCCCGGTATCGTCCAGTCAGCCGACCTGAAAGCCGCACTCGATTGCGATCTCGGCCTGTGCCCTCTCACCAACACAATGCCTATTCGTCGCTTGACGCTGCTTGAGACTCAGGTTCCGAAAACGCAGCTGATCATGGCTTGGATTGATATGCCGTCCCTCCAGGTGATCGCATCAGACCAGTACTACAGCTCCGTCGATGCTGAAACTGTCCGATACAAAAGCGGAACACGGGGAGTCGACGTCGAGTTGGAGGTCGACGGTGACGGAGTGGTCGTACACTACCCTGATCTCGCACGGCGGGTCTGATCCGGAAACAACTCTAACTAAGCTGGGCGGTATGAACGACCTGACCATCGCGCCTGGCCCAGGGATCCCCGGGGGTCTGGTCATCGTCGCCGCCGACCTGACGGAGCGGTTCGCGAAGTCGTCGGGACCAGGCGGCCAAGGCGTCAATACTACGGACAGCAAAGTGCAGCTTTCCGTCGATATCGCTACGTGCTCATCGCTTTCCGACGCCCAGCGTCGCCGCGTCCTTCACAACCTCGAACACCGCCTAGACGGCACAGTGCTCACCGTGAGCGCGTCGACGCAGCGCTCGCAGGCCCGCAACCGCGCCGAGGCACGCGAACGCATGGCCGCCCTCTTGCGCGAGGCGCTCGCTCCGCCTCCTCCCCCGCGGCGCAGGACCAAGCCGACGCAGAGCTCGGTGCGACGCCGTCTCGAAGCGAAAAAGCGGCGCTCGGAACTCAAGTCCACGCGACGGCGGCCCCAAATTCCCTAGTTCGAACCATCCGCGTGCATATCCTCACGCTGACGGACCTGGTTCGGGTAACCGCTACGCTGAGACAGCTTGGACCGGTTGAATCCGCTTGATTTCCGAGAGGATCTTGTCTTCCGCCACGTCCAAGTCATATTGAGCCTGTAACCCGAGCCAGAACTGGGGGCTCATCTCGAAAAACTTCGCTAGACGAAGGGCCGTGTCAGCGGTTACAGCGCGCTTACCGTGAACAATTTCGTTGATCCGGCGGGGCAGAACGCCGATGGAGACGGCGAGCTTGTGCTGGGTGATCCCCATTCCTTTGAGGAAGTCCTCCATGAGGATCTCACCGGGGTGAACCGGAGGGAGCTTGTCAGTGGTAGTCAACGATCTCAACCTCCTCTGGCCCCGGGGCGGACCACCGAAAACAGATCCGCCACTGGTCGTTGATTCAAATGCTGAACTTACCCCGCTGATCACCTTTCAACGCCTCGAGCCGGTTTCCCGGGGAATCCGTAACTCATCAAGAGTCTGCGCGTACCCAAGCTGGCGCAGCTTCCACAGACGCTCAGTGTCCTTGTCAGCGAACGACTGGATCATGCTTCACCCTATCCCCCATAACGCGAAGCGTGAATAACGCTACACGTTAAATTTGAACTCCACGGTATGTTGTTGCAAAGTTACTTTCTCGTTAGCCTGCAACAATCAGAAAACTGCAATTACGTCAGCACACAGAGAACATATGGGCGCATGGAAACACGTAAAGGTTTTGCGGGATGGCGTAGACGTCAACGTGAAGATTCTGAGAACCTCGCCGCCCACGTCGCTCCCGCGTTGGGTGGCAGCCGAACCACAAAGGATCAGTCATCTTCTATCCCATCGACTAATTCCTGCAGGTCGCCGGACCTTCGCGCAACCGTCAGTTCAGTGCATTTTGAATAGTTCAGCGCACGTTGTATTGTTCAGTACATGCTGACTATTGCTTCACGCCTCGACGTCATGAACCGGCTCGGCCGGGCCATGGCTGATCCGACGCGTTCCCGAATCCTGATGACCCTACTCGACGGTCCGGGCTACCCGGCCGAGATTTCGCAAAGCTTGGATCTGACGCGCTCGAACGTCTCGAACCACCTGTCCTGCCTACGCGATTGCGGCATCGTCGTCGCTGAGCCGGAGGGCCGCAAGACCCGCTACGAAATTGCCGATCCGCACCTCGCGGCGGCGCTCGAAGCGCTGGTCAACGCGACGCTGGCCGTCGACGAGAATGCCCCCTGCATCGACACTGAGTGCTCGGTGCCCGGCTGCGGCGAGAAAGGAACGGACGCATGAGTTCAGCATGTGGATGCGAACACGAACCCGCCACGGAGATCGAAGAGCTCGATCGGCCATGGTGGAAGGACCCCGAGTTGCTACTGCCGATCTTCTCCGGCATAGCCCTCGTCATAGGCCTGGCGCTGGACTGGTCCGACTTGGAGACGCCCGCAACGGTACTGTATTGGCTTGGCCTGCTGCTAGGGGCGTATACGTTCGCGCCCGGCGCTATCCGGAACCTTGCCACGAAGCGCAAGCTCGGCATTGGCTTGCTTATGACGATCAGCGCGGTCGGCGCGGTGATCCTTGGTTTCGTCGAAGAGGCCGCGGCGCTGGCGTTCCTGTACTCGATCGCCGAGGCGCTTGAAGACAAGGCGATGGACCGGGCCCAAGGCGGACTGCGGGCACTGTTGAAGCTGGTACCGCAAACCGCGACCGTGCTGCGCGACGGTACGACGGCCGAGGTCGCTGCGAAGGACCTTGAGGTTGGCGAGCTGATGGTCGTACGCCCCGGGGAGCGGATCGCCACGGACGGCATCATTCGGTCCGGACGCTCCAGCCTTGACACCTCAGCGATCACCGGAGAATCCATTCCGGAGGAGGTTGCGCCCGGCGACGAGGTACCCGCGGGAGCGATCAACTCCGCCGGTGTGCTGGAGGTCGAGACGACCGCAGCTGGAACGGACAACTCGCTGACCACACTCGTCGACCTCGTCGAGAAGGCGCAGGCGGAGAAGGGTGACCGCGCCCGGATCGCCGACCGGATTGCCCGACCCCTCGTGCCCGGGGTGATGATCCTTGCGGTGCTGGTCGGTGTGATTGGCTCGCTGCTGAGCGACCCCGAGACGTGGATCACCCGTGCCCTGGTGGTCCTGGTCGCAGCGTCGCCGTGCGCGCTGGCAATCTCCGTGCCGCTGACGGTCGTGGCCGCGATCGGCGCGGCCAGCCAGTTCGGAGTAGTCATCAAGTCCGGCGCGGCGTTCGAGCGACTCGGCGGCATCCGTCACCTAGCGGTAGACAAAACCGGAACCCTTACCCGCAACCAGCCCGAGGTTACCGGAGTGGTCCCGGCAGACGGATTCGATCGGGCGCAGGTGCTTTCCTTCGCGGCGGCGGTTGAGCAGCAATCGACGCACCCCCTCGCCGCGGCGATCGTGGCAGCGGATCCCGAAGCGCCCACCGCCTTGGATATCAGCGAGGAAGCCGGTCATGGCATCGGCGGCACCGTCGAAGGCCGACGGGTGCTGGTCGGCAGCCCCCGATGGATCGACGCCGGGCCACTGAAGGCGGACGTTGAGCGTATGGAGTCCGAAGGCCAGACCTGCGTCCTAGTCACCGTCGATGACGCTCTCGCCGGGGCGATCGGGGTGCGCGACGAGTTGCGGCCCGAGGTGCCCGATGCCGTGCAATCCCTGCACGACAACGACGTGGAAGTGCGCATGCTCACCGGCGATAACACTCGCACCGCCCGGGCGCTGGCTGAAATCGCTGGAATCGACGACGTGCGCGCCGAGCTGCGACCGGAGGACAAGGCAAGCATCGTCGCCGAACTCTCCTCCAAGACGCCGACGGCGATGATCGGCGACGGCATCAACGACGCGCCGGCACTGGCGGGCGCAACGGTGGGCATTGCGATGGGAGCAACCGGCTCTGACGCCGCGATCGAGTCCGCTGACGTCGCCTTCACCGGCCACGACCTCCGGCTGATCCCGCAGGCGCTGCAGCACGCCCGCCGAGGCAGCAGGATCATCAACCAAAACATCGTGCTGTCTCTGGCCATCATCATCGTGTTGATGCCACTGGCGATCAGCGGTGTACTGGGCCTGGCCGCCGTCGTGTTGGTACACGAAGTCGCCGAAGTCATCGTGATCTTGAACGGCCTGCGGGCTGCACGAGCGAAACGCTGAGGCTGAGACCGGCAAGTCTTATAAGGGTTGAACCACGCGCCGAGCGCACACACACGTTGGACCAGGCGAGTCATTCGAGTTCACCGCCTGGTCCTTCTCGATGCGTGCAGGCACGGGAACTGTGGGTGAACCTAATAGTTCAACGGCCTGATACCGCTTGCAGATTCTTCACACGAGGTAGCGGAATGGACCGAGGCCGAACGAAAACCGGAGTTAGAGACAGCGCTCTTCAACCTACCCCCAATAACGCGAAACGTCATTAACGCCTCGCGTTACACGTTGAACTTGAACTCGACCACTTCGATATCAGTCGCCAAGAAGTCTTCCGGTGGTGCATGCGCTACAACACCCGCAGACAGCACTCCTGGTGCAACTTTCTAGCCCCCAATGACTTCGAAGCACTCACATCAGCTACGCTGACCCAAGCAGCATAGCTAACCCCCGACGTGTCTACTTTCCGGGGGTCAGGCCCGGGCTCGACAACCCCAGCGGACTCAACGCCCACGCCAGCGTCGCGGACCATGCGGCCGGGTACCGGAAGGTGGCCAAGGCCGCGGGCATCGCGATTTAATCCCGCGCAGAGCCGGAGACTGTGACCTGGCGATCATTGATGCGCAAGGTGCTGTCAGCGGCAGCAATAACTGCGGCATCGTGCGTGGCGGCCAGAACGAGTGCGCCCCCGTCCGCAGCTCGCCGCAGGAGCGCGATAACTTGGTCGCGGTTAGTGGGGTCGAGGGAGGCGGTCGGCTCGTCAGCGAACACATAAGCCGCGCCGCGGAGCAGGGCTCGGGCGATCGCCAGCCGCTGCTGCTCGCCTCCGCTGAGAATAGCTGCCGGCCCGTCGAAGGGGACATCAAGACCGACTTCGCCGAGGGAGTGCAGCAATTCTTCTTTGGAGTATTGCTTCCTGGATAGTCCGAGGGTGAGGTTATCTTCGCAGCTTAGTTCGGGAATGATTCCGTGGTCTTGGTGGATTATCGCTGCGCGTTCTCGCCAGAACCTCCGCCTCCGCTTCATCCTCCACGCGGAGGCATTCTCACCGTCTATCCGGAGGAGGCCGTCCGCCGGCGGCAGGAGCCCGGCCAAGGTGTTGAGCAGCAAAGTCTTTCCGGAACCGCTGGCTCCACAGATGGCGACAAAGCCTGGCCCGGGTAGGGAAAACGTTGCATTTTCCACGAGGGACTTCTTCACCATCCGCGTGCTGCGCCCCACAGAAAAAGTCGACTCCGCGGCGAGACAGAGATGAGAGGTGGAAATCTCCGGCGGCAGAGTGGGGGACTGATCGGGGCTAGCCAATGACATTGTGACTCCTAGGGGAGGCGGACATGTGCTGAGAAATACTGAGACGGACAAAACCGAGGTAGACGATTAAGACAAGGCAGCTTAGCGCGGCGAAGGTGTAGAGGAACGGGTTGGGAAGCAGTAGCGGAGCCAGGACGGACAATATGACGACAACTGTCAGGCTGACCAGTTGGCTTTTGAATAGTCGCCACATCGTTTTGTCCGGTGATTGCCCAGCGCTGTGGAGGAGTACCAGGAGGCGACGGTGAACTCGGAGCTGGATGCGCGCCTGGACTATCAAGGCCGCAAGCGTAGCGAGCAAAGCTCCGAGGGCGCTCAGGATACTCAGCCAGAACAGCGCCGTGCTGGCTACTAGTTCGGCCAGACCGCGATCGGCCGCGCGTACCGGGTACACGTAGCCTTCGAGGCCGGCAGCGGTAAGTTCTGGACCCAGTTCCGAGAAATCCGCGAAGAGCAAATTTTCACTCGAAGCTGTGGAGCTTAGGAAGTCTGCGTCGAAGCCGGATAGATCGTCCGTTTCAAGCACGTAAAAACAATCGCCGGGAACCAGTTCCCCCGACATTGTTCCACTAATGAATCCGACCGCATGATCGGCACTGACCGGACCAATTTGCGCAGATTTAAGGAGCAGGTCGCCGGATTCCTGAGCCCACAGATCCACGGAAGCTGCGAAATGCTCTTGGGCTGCGGAATAGTCGACCGAGTGGTTGTCGTCTCCGGGACGGAACTGATAATCCTGCAGATCGTGCCATTGGCGGTTAGCAAGTGCCACGGGGCAGGAGTCCGGCACACCGGTACCTTCTTTCGGCAAAGTATGGCTGAGGACAGCCCCGTGCTCCCGTTCCCAGCTGAGCGCGAAGTCGCGGAAGTTCTGCTGCACACTGGGCGGCAAGAGCTCGCCTCCTTCCACGCGGCCAGCAGGACCGTCGAAGTTGGCTGAAAAATGCAAGGCTCCAAACTCCGCGAGAGATTTCCAGGTCTGCTGGGCCTCGGATTCCTGCTGGTAGGAGCGGAGCGCAGCCGCTGAGCTAAGACCCGCTGCTACAAAGGTCACGCAGGTAAAGACCGAAATTACTTTCAGCGCTTTTCCCGCCGCCTTCTCTGCGGGGGCACGCTGCCCCAGCAGCGCTACTGCGCGGCGCAACAATGGGACGGTGACGGCTACGGCCAAACCGGTGGTAGCCAGGGCCAAGCCTATCCCGGCGGCGTAGAACCTGAGGAACAGGAGGGCAAAAGAATAGCTCCCTTGGCGGGCGAGGAATGTACTCGCAAGGCCAATGAGAACTAGGTGCGGGAGGATGACAAAGGTCCATTGCCGCCAATTGCCTTTTTGACTGCGGTGCCCTCCATTTATTGTGCGCAGCGCTGCCAATCTAAGACCGGAAACCCGAAGAACAAATACCAGGGCAAAAAGGGAAACGACAAATAGAAACAGGATCGCCACCAACGCGGGCAGGCGGAATACGACCGATTGGATGAGGTGAAGGAACTGCGTCTTTTCGCTTAGCCTGAGCCCGTCATTCCTGGCCGATTCGTAGAAGTGGTTCGCATTGCCACCCGTTGCTTTGGGAACCAAGACGTAGTCACCGTGGTAATCCAGCGACCCAAGCTCACTGGCCGCTTGGCTCAAGGCATCCGGCCGGTTGAGCCGGGGAATGCGTTCCGGTGCTGGATAATTTTCCTCCAGCGGGATGAAAACCTCGTGGGAAGTCCCGCTTGCGTCATTGGTGCCAGTCAGCCGGTAGATGGAGTAGCCGTTCTGCTCGGCCAATGAAACCAGTGAGTTACGGATTACCGTCGGTGCGTAGTCTGACTCAAGCTCCTCCGCGAGTGAAGTCTTAGGCTCGACGTAGTCAAGACTAAAGGTTGATTCGACCCCTAAGGACAAGGGCTTGGTGGAGTCAACCAGGGCTGTCAGCAGCCACCCAGTAGTCGCGATGACTGCAGCAAGAAGTAGGCTCAAAAGCCCAAGTACTAGGGGTCGAATACGCATGAGTTCTAGCAGAAGTTGTAGTAGTAGCTGTCCTTAGTGCCCGGCAAATTCGTTGCCCAAAGCTCAGCGATCGACTTCTGGCCGCCGCGGGTGTCGATGCTTTGTTGCCTTCTGTCGTTGACGATCACAGTCGAAGTATGGCACCGATTCACGGTGAAATAAGAACGCGCCTTAGCGTCCCAGAATCCGTACTCCCAGGTACCGCCACCTGCAGGGTAGCGAACTTTCCGGCCGACAGATGCCCAGTAGGTTGTGAAGGCTGGTGCTGCCTCGCCGAGTAGCTCGGCCATCACACCGGAAGCAAAGCCTCCCTTGGCGCCGTGGTCTTGGAATTCTTCTGCGGAAGCAACGGCTGAGTTAGATACGGAAACGCTCAGAGCAGAGGCAATCAGCAGCGCTGCAAACTGCCGAGTGCGCTTTTTGGGGGTCATAACAGTCTCCTTTGAGAGAGGAAATGAGGCGGGATTGCCTCAAAAGGAAGGCTACCCTAAGTGAATATAAATGGGAATAGAACCAGTTTTCTAATTTTATTGGTACTTTTCACGGGCCTTAGGCTCGGGAGGGCGGTGGTTGTCCTTGGTCCGCTATGTCTTGGATTCACCCCGTACGGAGTGGGGTTGCCCGCAACACGCCCTTTCGTCCTTGCTCTCTTCTGACGTCACCCTCGCCAACGTCAGCTGCGCGAAACTCCTGCCTAGTTTCGCACGCCGCAAGCGCACGGTGTCGTGCGCTTGCTTAGGCCGCCCCTAAGGCGCAGCACATGCGCGCGATTGTTGATGTGCCACACACTGCAACCTAGTTCCACACGATCTGCACCGATTCAGGGTTGAAGGTCTTGGTGCCGCGCACGCCACGGCGCAGGCGCACCTGGCACAGGGTGTTGATGACTCGACGCTGCACGGCAAGCTCTGCGTTGTCGAAGGCGTCCACGGGCGAGGCGTAGCCGGTTGTGTCGAGCAGCGCCGATGCGCCAGCAAGGCGGGCAGGGCGCGTTTCGAGTTTCTCGATCTGCGGCTCATAACGGTTTCGCGCGCGCTTGAGGTCACGGGCCTCGATAAGCTCCTCGTCGTAGTCAGCCTGGACGCGGGCGAGCTTTGCGCGAAGCTCAGCGAGTTCGTCGTCGATGGCGTCGACCTCGTCGTCATCCGCAGTTGGCAACAGGTCTGCTAGGTCGTCACGGCCAAGGCGGGCGCGGATCACGGCGAGCACAAAATCATCGACGCTGTGAGTGCGCACTAAGCCACAGGCCGCGCAGCGGTAGCGGTCGGTATGCGTGTGCACGGGGTTGCCGCATTCGTCGCAGACATACAGGCCCGAGCCAAGATGGCGGCGAGTATTCCGGCGCTCCTTGTTTGTCAGCCGGTCGGGATCATCGAGCACGTTTTGCACACGCCACCACAGATCTGGTGTGACGATCGGCTCCCACTGCCCTTTCACCGGCTCGCCGGTATCGGGGTCGCGGACGATATGCGTGACACGGCGGTATTTGTTCTTCACGCCTTTGCGCTTGGCCTTCTTATACGTGGAGTAGCCGGCATACACGGGGTTGCGCAGGATCGAGTGCAACGACGTGTAGGCCCAGGGCTGCGCGTCGGGAACCGACTTTTCTTCCTGGCCAGCAGCGCGACGGCGTGCGTTGCGCTCTGTGACCACGGTGTGCATATGGCGCGGCGTGGTCGGAATGTCCGGCAAGCCCGGTTGATCGACCCCAGATAAGGCGCGTGCGATATCGCGCATGGAGTTGCCCCTCTCGACAGCGCGGAACATACCGAGCACGGCGGCGGCTTCGGATGGGATGATCTCGCCGGTGGAGGTGTAGCCGATCGGGCGCACACCGCCGGAGTACCAGCGGCCCTGCTCGGCGCGCTGCTGTTGCGCACGGGATTGGCGCATGCTTTTGCGTTCGATCTCGCCGCGCGCCACGGCTGCTTTGATACGCGCGTACATTCTGCCGCCGTCGGTGGCAAGGTCAACATCACCGTTCGCGGTGACGAGTTTCAGCCCCTGCTCTTCCGCCCTGTCGATCCACTCTTCGAGCTGCGCGGGCTGTCGTGTGAGGCGGTCGAGGTCCCAGCAAATGATCGCGTCGTAGTCGGGACGGTCCACGTCCTTCTTTGATGCAGAGATCGATTGATCGACGTAGGTATGCACGACGTCCCAGCCGCGTTGCTCGGCGAGGGCTTCGCAGTCCTGACGCTGCCGGTCGATGGCGAGGCCGTCCATGGCAGCATCTAACGAGATACGGAGGTAAATAGCAGCACGTGTAGTCATACGCTATTCATAGCGCATTTAGGTTACATTGAAACGAAACTCCACGCAGACGACATCCTCAGCCTGCTCGACCTCGCAGACCGCTAGCTCGCCAGCAGCCGCTTTGACACGAAGCTCCCACCGCCTACCGGGCGCGCAGTTCCACGGGCACAGCCTTAAAGTTTGCGGATACGCTCTGCATCAGCCACGAGGTTTTGCGTGAGCTTCTCCGCTTCAAGGCCACTCAAGTCGCAGCTGTCGAAGCGGGCCAGCCAATCAGCACGAATGGCGGGGGAGTCGAACCAGGTTGCGCGCTCGGCTTCAATATCCTCGATACCGCTCAAGGTGCGGCCGTCGCGGGTGCGGATCTCGAGGTCGTCGACAAGCGGGGCAATCGCTTGAAGCCCTGGGACGATGGCCTTAAAGCCCGACGTATGGGAAACCTCATTGGTCCAGCGCGGGTAGCGGCTCACGCGCTGCGCCTCCAGGTAGCGCTGGACGACACCGAGCCTGGAGACCTCCTGCGCCACCGCCAAGCCCACGACCCTCACGCGGAAACCCGCGGAGCGAAACTTGGCTATCTCACCCGCGATGAATTCCGGGTTGGACAGCGTGTTCTCAATGATGAGGGAGTGGCCGTGCTGCCGACCATATTCAATCAGCGAGGACATCCAATAGGGCACCGGTCCATTGGTGAGCACATCCATGCGCAGGGGGTCGCGCTCCATGATCTCGTCGAGGGCGGGGTGCAGCTTCCGAACCTCATCGGAATCAAGGACCGCGTGACCATTCTTTACAGATTCAATAGCCGTTGATTTGCCTGACGCTGGCTGCCCCGCCAAATAAATGACCTCTGGAACAGCCGGACCATGAGCATTCGACCGACCAAAATAGCTAGTTTGCAGAGTCTTTAGCCGCTGCTCCATGACCTGCGGATCAACGGGGAAGTCAGCGGCGGAAAGCATAAGCTATGCCGCTTTGTGCTCGGAGGAGAGGGCTTCAAGCCGCTGCGCAAAGAGAGCCGCAGCGGCGCGGATGGCTTCAATGTCGGTTGAATCAACACCACTGACTATGTCCTCTACCAGCCAATTCTGACGAATCCACCATTGTGATTCAACATCGTTGCCTGCTTCAGCGGCCCGAGTGAGGTAGGCAGCTTTCAGCGAGGACGCAATCTCCTTCATTGCGTCGAAGGCTGCGTACTCGATCTCCGGGACTTTGGTGGTGCTCATGGCGCTAAGAATAGCAGCGCCAGGCCGGTTTTAGCCGTTGATGATCTGCGGGTAAGCCAAGCCCTTGAGGCCCTCGGTACCGAACTCCACGCCATAGCCGGAGGACTTAATACCGCTGAAAGGCACGCGCGGATCCACCGCACCGTGGCTGTTGATCCACGTGGTGCCAGCCTCCAGCTGCGCAGCAACGTCCAGTGCACGCTCACGGTTGGAGGACCACACGGAAGAGCCCAAGCCCACGTCAAGCTTGTTGGCCTGCTCGATGGCCCAATCCAGGTCTGTGTACTTCACAATCGGCAGTGCCGGGCCGAACTGCTCCTCGACGACCAGCGCGTTATCCGGGTCGATGTCCGCCACCAGGGTGGTGGGGTAGAAGTAGCCCGGCGCGTCATAGTCCGGGTCACCGCCCAGCAGCACGCGGGCGCCGGAGTCCTTGGCGGCGTTGACGAGCTTGTCCACGATGTCGAACTGCTGCTTGTTCTGCAGCGGGCCGAGCACGTTTTCTTCTTCCAAGCCCACACCCATCGGCGAGGCCTTGGCTACCTCGACGAGGGCTTCGCAGACGGCGTCGTAAAGCGATTCCGGCACGTACAGGCGCTTCATTGCCGCGCAGGTTTGTCCAGTGTTGATGAACGCGCCCCAGAAAAGGTCGCCGGCGATGGCGGCTGGGTCGGCGTCGTCAAGCACGATGCCCGCGTCGTTGCCGCCGAGCTCGAGGGTGAGGCGCTGCAGGTTCGCGGCAGAGGACTCGACGATCTTCTTGCCGGTCGCAGTGGAGCCGGTGAACATGATCTTGTCGATGTCCGCGTGAGTGGTCAGCGCTGCGCCTACCGCGCCGTCGCCGGTGACAACCTGCAGGACGCCTTCCGGAAGCACGGAATTAAAGACCTTGATGAGCGCCAGGACGGACAGCGGGGAGTACTCGGAAGGCTTAACCACCACGGCATTACCCATGCGTAGGGCCGGGGCAATCTGCCAAATGGTGATCATCATCGGCCAGTTCCACGGGCCAATCGCACCGACGACGCCGAGCGGACGGTAGTGCACGGTCGCGGTGATGTCATCATCGACAGCGGTGTAATCAGGGGACTCGAAGGACGCCGTCGCGCGCAGCCACGCGGAGCACGCACCAACCTCGAAGCGAGCATTCGGGCCTTTCAGCGGCTTGCCCTGCTCGCGGGAGAGCAGCTCCACCAGCGGCTCCGCGGAAGCTTCAATGGCGTCCGCAGCCTTCAGCAGGAGGTCACAACGCTCAGCATCGCTGAGCTTTGCAAAGGACTTCTGCGCCTGAACCGCACGCTCAACCGCCGCATTGAGCTCCTCAACACTGCCTTCAGGTGCGACACCCACAACCTCTTCGGTGGCCGGGTTGATAATTTCGCGGCCCTCATCAACGGTGATGGCTGCGAGAAGATCTTCATAGGTGGCGAACTGCGACATTTATTCTCCTTAGTCGAGGTGTGCAATGTTTCGCCCATTGTTACCCACAACACATAATTACATTTGACTCTCAGCGCACAAAGCTTGTTCAAAAGTGTGCTTGAGGTCACTGTATAGTATTTATATGCCCAACTCTTCCTCGCACTATGACCTCGCGGCCTGGCGCGCGGCGTCTTCGGAAACCTTCGGCAAGCTTGAGGTTCACGCACCCGAGGTGAGCACCTTTTGGGCCCAGCTCACCAGCACCAGAGTGGGGGAGGTCTCTCTCTTTGACATGCACACCGCGCCCCATTCCGTAAAAAGGGAAAGCGCAGCGCTTGGCGACGCCCCCTTTTGCAAGCTCAGCTTGCAACTTTCGGGCCGCTCCACCATGGCGCAAGATGGCCGAACCTGCGAGCTTCATCCCGGTGACTTAGCACTGTATGTCACTCAACGGCCTTATGTTCTTGAATATCCCGTCGAGCAGCACACTCTTATCGTTCACTTTCCACAGAGCCTACTTAGCCTCACACCGGCTCAGATTCAGCAGCTAACTGCGAGCCCAGTTTCCCGTGATCATGGCTTGGGCAAGGTGGCAGTGCCGCTTTTCGAGCAGCTGGCCAACAATCTCGACGTGCTGGAGGGGCCGCATGCCTCCGCGCTCGTTCGTTCCGCGTTAAACATGTTGGTCACAGTGTTCTCTTCTGAAATCGACACCGCCTCTGACTCGAAGAATTTGTTATTCAACCAGGCCACCTCATATATCGAGCAGCATTTGGGTGATGCAGATCTTTCCCCAAGCGCCATCGCCACGGCACTTTTCGTATCCGTACGCCATCTTCATTCGCGCTTTGCCGCCCAAGGCCTTTCAGTAGGTTCCTACATCCGCAGCCGCCGACTAGAGAAAGTACGAGAGGAGCTAACAAACCCCTTAAATGCCAAGGAATCCATTGGCACCATCGCCGCGCGCTACGGACTGCACGATCCATCGCATTTCTCGCGCATCTTCAAGGCTGAGTTCGGGATTTCTCCCAGCGCTTATCGCGCCCGTTTCACACTCCATCCCTTTAAGAGCTCTAGATCGGGGTAAATTTCCCATTTAGCCTCTATACGGATCTGCGTAGTCACATAATCATTTTGTGAAGAAGAAATCTCTTGTCCTACTGCTTGCTGCGGCCCTCTCATTTGGCGCTATCTCTCCAGCGCAAGCACAAGAAGTTAACGCTCCGGTAGCGTCCCAAAAGAGCGTTACAGCCGAACAAGATACCGCCACCAACTCCCAGTCCTCGTTTGATCGTGATGGCGATGGCGTTGGTTGCGAGCGCGACCCTCGTTAAGACCTAGAGCAGCCACCCCATCGGAGTGGCTGCATTTCTTTATTCCTTATCGGTTGGCGTAGGGATTGCGCACACCGATGTACTGCAGCGAGGTGTACTCCTCGATGCCCTCGGCGCCACCCTCGCGGCCCATGCCGGACTGCTTGACGCCACCGAATGGGGCAGCGGCGTTAGAGATGACACCGGCGTTGAAGCCCATGAGACCAAACTCTAGGCCATCGCCCACGCGCCACATACGGTCGGAGTTTTCCGTGAACACATAGGAGGCAAGGCCATACTCGGTGTCGTTGGCCAGATCGATGGCCTCTGCTTCATCGCTGAAGGTAAGGATCGGCGCAACCGGTCCGAAGATCTCCTCCTGCGCCACGCGTGATTCACGTGAAACATTGGTCAGGACGGTCGGCTCGTAGAAGTAGCCAGCACCCTCACCACGGCTGCCGCCGACGAGGACTTTGGCACCCTTGGCCACAGCGTCTTCGACGAGCGCGGCGACGTTGTCCTGAGCCTTCTTCTCAATGAGCGGCCCACAGGTAACGCCCTCATCCATACCGTTGCCCACCTTGAGCTCAGAGATCTTGGCTGCAAACTTCTGTGCGAACTCTTCGGCCACGGACTCGTGCACGATAAAGCGATTAGCTGCGGTGCAGGCCTCACCAATGTTGCGCATCTTCGCGCCCATCGCACCCTCTACAGCTTGATCCAAGTCTGCGTCCTCGAAGACGATGAACGGCGCGTTGCCGCCGAGCTCCATGGAGGTGCGCAGAACGTTGTCCGCAGCAGCCTTCAACAAAGTCTTACCCACCGGAGTAGAGCCAGTGAAAGACACCTTGCGGAGGCGCGAGTCAGCCATGACCGGCTCAGAAATGGCGGAAGCGGACTTGCCCGCCACGACGTTCAGAACGCCCTCCGGAAGACCCGCGTCAATCATGGTCTGCGCGAAGTACTGAGCAGTCAGTGGAGTCAGCTTCGCTGGCTTGAGCACCATGGTGCAGCCCGCAGCAACCGCCGGCGCAACCTTGCGGGTAGCCATGGCGAGTGGGAAGTTCCACGGGGTGATAAGCAGGCACGGGCCCACCGGCTTACGGCGGGTCACCATCTGAAGGGTGCCCTCCGGTGCAGGCAAGCTGCGGCCATAGTCACGCACGGCTTCCTCAGAGAACCAGCGCAGATACTCCGCACCGTAAGTGACCTCACCGTAGGCCTCAGCCAGAGGCTTGCCCATTTCCAAGGTCATCAACGCAGCGAATTCATCTTTACGCTCGGTAACAAGCTCGAAGGCACGACGCAGAATGTTAGAACGCTCGCGCGGGGTTGTACGCGCCCACTCGTCCTGGACGGCACAGGCGGCATCCAGCGCGGCCACGGCATCCTCCGAGTTAGCCGAAGCCAATGTGGCTAGTACCTCACCCGTGGCGGGATTCTCCACGTCGAAGGTCTCACCTGACGCAGCATCGCGCCACTGCCCGTTAATCAGCAGGCCGGTCGGAACCTTGGCCAACAGTTGCTCAACATTGATAGTCATAAAAGTTGCTAACCTTTCTTCGAGAATTTATCCGCCAGCGTACGCGCCGCACCGGACAGCAGCTGGACATCAGCTCCTACCAGCGCAAACGACGCACCTGCGTCGAGATAACGCTGCGCCTGCTCCAGATTGAAAGCGTTGACGCCCACCGGCTTGTCTGCGGCACGGACCGCATCGAAAGTACGCTGCACTGCGTCCAGCACGTCTGGGTGGGTCTGCTGACCCAGCAGCCCCATTGAGGCCGCCAGATCCGAAGGGCCAACAAATACTTGGTCAACACCATCGACGGCCGCGATCTCCGCCGCGTTCTCCACAGCGGTGAAGGACTCAATCTGCACGGTCAGGCTGACGGTCTCAGCGGCCTTCTGCAAATACCCCTCCACACCATTCCAGCGGGAAGAACGAGCCAAAGCACTGCCGACGCCGCGCACACCGTGCGGTGGGTAATACATTGCCGCTACAGCCTTCTCGGCCTCGGCGACAGTATCGACCATCGGCACCATCAGATTCTGGGCACCAACATCTAGGTATTGCTTGATAAGTGCGGTGTCATTAACCGGAACACGCACCATGCGGGTTGGCCCATACGCATCCGTGGCCCGAAGCAATTCTGCGATGGTCTCCAAGCTATAAGGGGAGTGCTCGCCATCAATGAGCAGCCAATCGAAACCGGCGGAAGCAACAATTTCCGCCGCCACCTGGGAGCCGGAGCAGATCCAGGCGCCGATCAAGGGGGCGTGGTCAAGCGCGCGCGTGAAGGTTGGCGGAAGTTCTACTGGAATCGGCATGTGATCGCTCCCAACTTTCCATAATCGGCGTGGACGGTATCGCCCGGCTCCACCCACATCGGCTTGGTGAAGGAGCCGGCGAGGATGATGTCACCCTTCTTCAAAGTGTCGCCGTGGGCATGCAGCTTGTTCGCCAGCCAGGCGACGCCCATCGCCGGATGGTTGAGCACCGCCGCGGCGACGCCGGTGTCTTCGATGGATTCATTGCGATAGAGGAGTGCGGAGACCCAACGGAGGTCAACGTCTTCGGGACGGACTGGGTTGCCGCCATAAACCATCGCACCGAGCGCCGCGTTGTCAGAGATGGTGTCCACGATGGTGCGACCCTTCATCTCGATGCGGGAGGAGAGGATCTCCAAGGCTGGCACCACGTAATCGGTCGCGCGAAGCACGTCAAAGATGCTGCAGTTAGGCCCCGCCAGGTCCTCCTTGAGAACGAAGGCGAGCTCCACCTCGATGCGCACGTTCGAGAACTGCGCATGCTCGATAACGGAACCGTTCTCATAAACTTGGTCCGCGAAAATTGCCCCGTAGTCCGGTTCAGTAATGCCGGTCGCCTCCTGCATTACCTTGGAAGTCAGGCCAATCTTGCGGCCAACGAGGCGCCGCCCACCGGCGATGCCGCGCTTTACCCATTCACCCTGGATGGCATAAGAATCCTCCACACCCATGTCCGGGAAACGAGTGCTCAGCAGAGGAATCATCGTGCGGTCGCGCTCGGCCTGCGCCAGCTCATCCGCGATGGCTATATGTTGCTTGCTATCTAACATTGTCGAATTCCTTAGTTCGTTGTTTCACGTGAAACATGCAGAAAAGCTGGACTGCATTTCTGGGTTTTAATCAACCTTGAAATCACAGTCCAGCATCCATGAGAGCTTTAGAGCTGGTTGCCGAGCTTGAACTCGCCCTGCTTCCACTCCGGCATCTCCTCGGAATCTTCCTTGCGGGTGTAGGAGAAGCCATCCGCGCCGATGGTCTGCGCCATCTCGGACTCATCGGTGCGCTCGACCAGTGGAACCGGATTGCCATCGAGATCGAGGACGGTGGAGCCGTCGCGGTACCAAGAAGGCACAACCGGGGTACCCCACCAGTCGCGACGCTGGTTGTCGTGGACGTCCCAGGTGACAACCGGGTTGTCTGGGTCGCCGGTGTAGTAGTCCTGGGTGTAGATCTCCACGCGGTGACCATCCGGGTCGCGCAAGTAGAGGTAGTAGGCATTGGAAACACCGTGACGGCCTGGGCCGCGCTCGATAGCGTCAGACTCACGGAGAGCGCCAAGCTTGTCGCAGATGGCGATGATGTTGTGCTTCTCGTGGGTCGCGAACGCGATGTGGTGCATGCGCGGGCCGTCGCCACCGGTCATTGCGGTGTCGTGGACGGTCGGCTTACGGCGCATCCATGCGGCATAAACGGTGCCCTCTTCATCACGGATATCCTCAGTGACGCGGAAGCCAAGATCCTCCATGTAATCCACGGCCTTCGGAACATCCGGGGTGATCTGATTGAAATGATCCAAGCGAACCAACGCGCCCGGGATATGAGCGTCATAGCTCCACGCCAGACGCTCACGGTGCTCTACCTCGTAGAAGAACTCGTATGGGAAGCCCAGCGGATCCTGCACACGCACAGAGTCGCCGATGCCCTTGACAAAGCCGTCCTTGTTGCGACGAACCTCGCAGCCGCGGGCCTTGTAAAACTCCTCAGCACGGTCCAGATCTTCGGGGCTACGCACGCGGTAGGAGAAGGCCGCCACTGCCGGAACAGGGCCCTTGCGCAGCACCAGGTTGTGGTGGATGAACTCCTCGTAGGTGCGCAGGTAGATTGCGTTGTCATCTTCCTCGGTCACGACGAGGCCTAAGGTATCCACGTAAAACTTACGGGAAGCCTCAAGATCGGTAACAACGATCTCCATATAGGCGCAACGCAGGATATCCGGTGCTTGAACGGTGGTCATGATGTGCTCCTTTAAAGAAATGAGAGAGATGGATTAGTCCTGCTTGCCGAAGACCGGGTTGTGGACTTTGTCGAGGTTGATGTGGACTGCCTGCTGGTCGGTGTAGAAGTCGATGGAACGGTAGCCACCCTCATGGCCCAGGCCGGAGGCCTTAACTCCTCCAAATGGGGTACGTAGGTCGCGCACGTTGTTGGAGTTCAGCCAAACCATGCCAGCCTCGACGTTCTGTGCGAAGTTATGCGCACGCTTGAGGTCGGAGGTCCACACGTAAGCAGCCAGGCCGTACTTGGTGTTGTTGGCCAGCTCGAGCGCTTCCTCGTCGGTGTCGAACGGGGTGATGGCAACGACCGGGCCGAAGATTTCTTCCTGGAAGATGCGGGCGGAAGGATCGACGTCCACGAAGACGGTCGGCTGCACGAAGTTGCCCTCTGGGAAGCCCTCTGGGCGTTCGCCGCCGGCTGCCAGCTTGGCTTCCTGCTTGCCGATCTCGATGTAGGAGGTGACCTTCTCGTAGTGCTCTGGGTGAACCAGGGCGCCAACCTCGGTCTTCGGGTCAGAAGGCAGGCCCACCTTCACACGCTTGGCGACGGCGGTGTAGCGCTCAACGAACTCATCGTAAATGTCGCGCTGAACCAGGATGCGGGAGCCGGCGGTGCAACGCTCGCCGTTCAGGGAAAACACGCCGAAGATGCAGGCGTCGATAGCGGTGTCCAGGTCAGCGTCGGAGAAGACGATGGCTGGGGACTTGCCGCCGAGCTCCATGGACAGGCCCTTGAGGTGCGGTGCAGCGTTGCCGAAGATGATCTGGCCGGTGCGGGACTCACCGGTAAAGGAGATGAGCGGGACGTCTGGGTGCTTGACCAGTGGGTCGCCCGCGTAGCCCTCTTCACCGAAGCCGTTGACCAAGTTGAAGACGCCCTTCGGGAGGCCAGCTTCCTCGAAGATTCCAGCCCACAGCTGCGCAGACAGCGGGGTGAACTCAGCCGGCTTCAGAACAACGGAGTTGCCAGTTGCAATTGCCGGAGCGAGCTTCCAAGACTCGAGCATGAACGGAGTGTTCCACGGGGTGATAAGACCTGCGACGCCGATTGGCTTGCGGTTGACGTAGTTGATCTGGCGGCCTGGAACCTTGTAGGCGTCGTCAGCCTGCGCAACGATGAGGTCAGCGAAGAAGCGGAAGTTCTCCGCCGCGCGCTTTGCCTGGCCGTTAGCCTGGGTAATCGGCAGACCGGAGTCGAAGGACTCCCATGCAGCGAGCTTGTCAGCGCGGGTCTCAACAATGTCAGCAATCTTGTTGAGCACGCGTGCGCGCTCACGTGGCAGGGCCTTGGACCACTCGCCGCGCTCAAAGGCAGCCTTGGCGGCAGCAACCGCTTTGTCGATGTCAGCTGGCTTACCGGAAGCAGCCTTAATGTAGTTCTGGTTGGTTACCGGATCGAGTACGTCGAACTCGTCGCCATCAATAGAGGCAACGAACTCACCATCGATGTAGTGGAGGATCTTCTCTGGAAGGTCGGCTGGCTTGGCGGCGTCATTATTGATGCTCATTGCGGCATTCTCCTTAAACTGCGGTGTCTGTAATTTCTGCTTTTGCATTGCTGTCTGCCGGGCTTTCTGCCTGGCTATTTTTCTCGCGGTATCGGCGGGAAGTCTGCAAGCGATGTTCGCGCGCAACCTTTTCCACATAAGCTTCTTCCGCGCCGATCTCGATGAGAGCGAGCAGCTTTTCGTGTTCTGCCACCGATTCCAGGGCCCGCTCCGGTACGTAGCGGAAGGTGGAGACTCGGTGGTATTCAAGTTGGTCCCATTGCTCATAAACCAAGTTCACGAGCCTTTCGTTTGGGCACTTGGCGAAAAGCACACTATGAAATTCTTTGTTGAGCTTCGTGAACTCGTCTGGGTCGTGATGCACATCGAGTTCACGCATCTTCTGATTGATTGCTCGCGCCTTAGCAAAATCCTCAGCGGTGAGAAACGCTGCCGATTGGGCGGTGGCCCGTGCCTCCAGAGTGGCCACGATATCCATCGACTCGTAATAGGCCTCGCGGTTGTGCGTGGTAACCCTGGCGCCAACATTGCGTTCGTAGGTGACTAGGCCCTCGGCTTCGAGTTGCCGGATGGCTTCGCGCACTGGAACGACGCTGACGTTGAGTTCTCCTGCAATTGTTGAGAGCACCAACCGATGCCCCGGCTCATACTCACGAGTGCGAATCTGGCGGCTTATCCAGTTATAGGCTTGCTGAGACTTACTCTCAGGCGCGGATTGTTCAGATTTCTGGGTCTGATCCTTTGCTGAAGTCACTGACCACCACCATTCTTGAACTCAAGATAAGCCTCTTTATTGGCCCCCGTTGGCGGGAACATTCCGTCGAGGCTGGCGCCTGCCTTTACTTGCTCAGCAACCCACTCGTCCTCATGCTCCTTGGCCAAAGCAGCGTCTGCTACCTCTTCGGCCAGGTCACGCGGAATGACGATGACACCGTCGTCATCACCAACGATGATGTCGCCCGGAACCACGGTGGCGTTTCCGCAAGAGACAGCGATGTCGCTATCCCACGGAACGTGCTTACGGCCGAGTACGCAAGGATGCGCACCCTGAGTGAAGACAGGGAGCCCGATTTCGCGAACCGCTTCATAGTCTCGAACGCCGCCGTCGGTTACCACACCGGCTGCGCCGCGGGTCTTAGCACGAAGCGCGAGGATGTCCCCCAAGGTGCCGGAACCCGGCTCCTGGCGAGCTTCGATGACGATGACTTCACCCTCCTTGACGGTGTCGAAGACCTTCTTCTGCTCGTTTAGGCCACCGCCGTGGGACTTAAAGAGGTCCTCGCGCCCAGCTACGAAGCGCAGGGTGCGAGCCACGCCAACCATCTTGGTTCCCTTGGTCTGTGGGTAAACGCCTTCGATGACGCACTGATTGATGCCACGGCCTCGCAGCTGTGCGGAAAGACCGGCGGTCGGCGCTTCCTCGAGTTTCTCCTTCAGCTCTGCGGAGAGCTCAGAGGAGGGAAGTGGTGGCAGGCCTGCAGACTCGCGGTCACCGTATGCGTCCTCGCGCTGCTTGTCATCGACTTTCGGCAGGTTGCCCAGGGCTGGGTCGAAGTTAGCCGGGATTTCCACGACGGTGCTCTTCAAACGTCCAGAGGTGACACCGCCCGGCACGTCAACCTCGACCTCGACGACGTCGCCTGGCTCGATGACGGTGGAGCCGGCCGGCGTACCAGTCAAAATGATATCTCCAGGCTCCAGAGTCATGTGCTGGGAAAGATCTGCCACAAACTGGGCGAGAGGGAAAATGAGGTCCGCATCAGAGGAGGTGCCTTCCTGCACAACTTCGCCATTGACCCAAGTGCGCAGACGCAGGCCCTTGGGGTCGATCGTCTGGGCGTCGATAAGCTTCGGCCCAATCGGGGTGTAACCATCGCGGGACTTGGAGCGAGTGTTGGAGCCCTTGTCCTGCGCGCGATAGTCGTAGATGCCCAGGTCATTGGAGGCAGTCACATACGCAACGTAATCCCAAGCCTCCGCGAGAGAGACGTTGCGGGCCGCTTTTCCGATGATGAGCGCAATCTCGCCCTCGAAAGCAAGCAGCTCAGTGCCCGCGGGGCGCTCGACGACGCCGCCGGACTCGGCAAGCGTGCTCGTCGCCTTGAGGAAGTAGCTCGGGGTCTTAGGCCAGCGGCCTCGTTGTGCGGCACGAGACTCGAAAGCCACATGCACAGCAATCATCTTGCCCGGTTTCTCAGGCAGAAATTGGGGTACAGCCATGAAAAATCCTTCTTTTCTCTCAAATGCTTGCCCAAATCGTATATTATCCCTACAATCGCCGCAAGTGGTTTAATTCACAAAGCTTGGAACGTATATGGCAAGCCACATATTGAAAGGAAAAACATGTCGCACGCAACCGCCGCCCCGACAATCACGACGAGCGAACGTCGCCGTGTTGTCGCTGCGACCACCATCGGTACCGCCATCGAGTGGTACGACTACTTCCTCTACGCCGCAGTTGCCGGCCTCGTATTTAACAAGCTCATGTTCGGCCCGCTGGAGGGTGGTCTCGCCACCATCATCTCCTTCCTGACCGTTGGCTTGTCATTCCTGTTCCGCCCGGTCGGCGCATTTCTGGCTGGACACTTCGCTGACCGCCTCGGCCGCCGCGTTGTCCTCATGGCTACCCTCTTTGCAATGGGTGGCGCCACCACACTCATCGGCGTGCTGCCCACCTACGACTCAGCGGGTGTTTGGGCCCCAATCCTGCTTATCTTCCTGCGCATCATCCAGGGTATTTCCGCTGGTGGCGAGTGGGGTTCCGCCGTGCTGATGGCTGTAGAGCACGCCCCAGTTAACAAGCGCGGCCTCTACGGCGCCGGCCCACAGGTCGGCGTCCCCGCAGGTCTGCTGCTTTCCTCCGGCGTGCTGTCCATCATGAATAGCATTGCGCCTGGCGACGCCTTCATGCAGTGGGGTTGGCGCGTACCGTTCCTGCTCTCCTTCGTTCTGGTCATCGTTGGCTACCTCATTCGCATGGGCGTCGAGGAGTCCCCAGTCTTCGAGGAGATCGCGGAGCGCCAGGAAGAAGAGTCTGCACACCCATTCACGGTGCTGTTCAAGAAATTCTTCCCGCTGGTTCTTACCGCAGCGCTTATCTTCGCCGGCAACGGCACCGTGGGTTACATGACCACCGGCGGCTACATCCAGAAGTACGCCTCTGACCCTGAAGGCCCAGTGGCACTGGCACGCGGTGATGTCCTCAACGCCGTTACGCTTTCCGCCTTCACTTGGGCAATCTTCACCCTGTTTGCCGGCTACATCTCCGACTTGATTGGCCGGCGCAACACCTACCTCATCGGCTTCGTCCTGCAGGCCATTGGTGCCGCTGCCCTCTTCCCGCTGGTCAACACCGGCGATCTGAAGATGCTGTACGTCGCCCTCATTTCCCTATCCTTGGGCCTTGGCCTTACCTACGGTGCACAGTCCGCTATGTACGCCGAGCTCTTCCCAGCTTCCATCCGCGCAACCGGCGTTTCCATCACCTACGCTATCGGCTCGGTTCTGGGTGGCGCCTTCGCCCCGATGATTGCCGCCTCCCTGGTGGAAGCCACCGGCACGACCTTTGCCGTGTCCGGATACCTCGTCACCGCCTCCATCGTTGGCCTGGTATGCATGTTTATCCTGCGTGAACGCAAGGGTATTCCACTCGGCCCAGAGCACGAAGCAGAGCAAGCCCGTGGCCACTTCATCTTCACCAAGTAGCCGCAACCGGTAGCCACCTAGCAGCCACTCACAGACTTAGTCGCCAGTTTCTCCTACCCGGCAAAGTGGGAGAAACTGGCGGGATTTTTGCACCCCTCAAAGCGCACACGCACAAACCCAGAAAACTCTTAAGAGTGATTGTGCAATTTCGTGCCATCATATATGATTCGGCACATAGGACTTGGATCACACATATATGACTCATTGAAGTGGGTCACCATCAGTCCCACCAAAACCTCACACACCGCGGGGGTTCCTCCCACCCCCTCCTCATCTCGGTTAGTAAGGAGACCACAGTGCAGTTCCACCACAACGGTTATGTTTCCCAAGACCCACGCGTCCTTGAACCAGCAGGATACGGCGTAGATCGTCCATCTGAGCTCCCAGACACCATGGACGTCCTCATCGTCGGCTCCGGCCCGGCAGGCATGATCGCAGCTGCACAGTTGGCGATGTTCCCCAACGTCAACACCCGCATTATCGAACGTCGTCCACACCGCCTCATCTTGGGCCAGGCAGACGGCATCCAGTCCCGCTCCGTGGAGACCTTCCAGGCATTCGGCTTTGCTAAGGAAATCACCGAAGAGGCTTACGAAATCACCGAGATGTCCTTCTGGAATCCGGATCCCGAAAACCACGAGCACATCAAGCGCGGTGCTCGCCCAATCGATGATGAGTTTGGCATCTCCGAGTTTCCGCACCTCATCGTGAACCAGGCACGCGTCCTCGACTACTTCGCCCGCTTCGCACACCGTGCCCCGGCGCGCATCAAGCCGGACTACGGCTGGAAGTTCATCGAGCTTGAGGTCAGGGAGGGGGAGTACCCCGTCGCCGCCCACTTGGAGGATGAGAACGGCAACCCACGTACTGTCCACGCCAAATACGTCATCGGCTGTGACGGCGCAAAGTCCCGCGTCCGCAAGTCCATCAGCCGCTCCCTGAAGGGTGACCAGGCCAATCACGCATGGGGCGTTATGGACGTGGTCGTCGACACCGACTTCCCTGACTGGCGCACCAAGTGTGCAATCCACTCCAAGGCTGGCTCCATTCTTCACATCCCGCGTGAGGGCGGCTACCTCTGCCGCGTCTACGTCGACCTCGGCGTTGTTCCAGAGGGCGACAACGGCAAGGTTCGCGAGACCCCAATCGAGAAGATCATTGAGAAGGCCAACGAAATCTACTCGCCGTACTTCATCGACGTGAAGATGGTGGCGTGGCACTCCGTTTACGAGGTAGGACACCGCTTGGTCGACGCTTTCGACGACAATAACGACACCCCACGCGTCTTCCTCACCGGCGACGCTTGCCACACCCACTCCGCCAAGGCTGGCCAGGGCATGAACGTCTCCATGCAGGACGGCTTCAACATTGGCTGGAAGCTCGGCCACGTCCTCGATGGCCGCGCGCCAGAGGAGCTGCTGTGCACCTACCACGGTGAGCGCCAGCCGGCCGCCCAGAACCTCATCAACTTCGACCGCGAGTGGTCCACCCTTATGGCCACCCCAACCGAGGAGCTCGATGATCCGGAGGCAGTAGAGAAGTACTACGTTGCTGCCGAAGAGTTCGCTGCCGGCATGATGACGCAGTACGAAGAGAACATCATCGTCGGTGACACCCAGCACCAGGATCTGGCTACTGGCTTCCCAGTGGGCAAGCGCTTCAAGTCCTTCGAAGTGCTCCGCCGTTGCGACGCCTTCAAGCTTCACCTCGGCCACCAGCACTTCGCCGACGGACGCTACCGCATCTACGCTTTTGCCGACGCCCCGAAGGCCGGCGCGGAATCCAAGCTCACCGCCTGGGCCGAGCAGATGCAAGAGATCATCGCTAAGTTCAACCCGGAAGGCGCTGATGAGAACACCTACTTTGATATCAAGGCCATCTACCAGCAGACCAACCACCACGACTACGAGATTCTCGACGCTCCTCGTCTGTTCCGCCCCTTGAACGGCAAGTTCAGCGTCCCAAACTGGGAGAACGTCTTCAACGCGCTTTCCCCAGAGGAGGACATCTTCGAGGCCCGCGGCATCTCCCGCAAGGGTGCGGTCGTCATCGTCCGCCCGGACCAGTACGTGGGCGCAGTTCTGCCGCTTGACGACGCCGCCGGTGTCGAGGCGTACTTCGACAACGCACTGTTGCCAACCAAGTAAGCAACGGCTCTAAATAACAGCCACAAACAAGGCCCCGCGTAGTGTTTCACGTGAAACACAGCGCGGGGCTTAAGTTTGAAGACAATATGAGTGCGTAGCCAAGAGCTCTTCCAAGCGTTCCTCGAGCGGCTGGCGGTTTAGCTCCGCAACCCTATCGCGAAGATCGGAAGCATCGAGTTCCCCAAGAACGTGAGTTAGAACCTCTTGGGAAGATTCTTCTTGATGCTCCAGCGCGCGATAGAAAGCGGCACTCAATATGATTTGTTCCATCACCGCTATGGACTTGCCCGGAGAATACTCCGGAGCATCCGGCTCAAAGTCCCAGACCTGGACCCAGTGGAGGCCGAAGAACTTGAGAGAATTACCTTCCACGACTTCGCGGGCGTAGGTGCGGGGAAGGGCAGCGCTACGGCGGGCCAGATCGAAGATGCCGAAGACTGGCTCGCCATCGTTCTCGCCAACCACGAGCCAATCGCTGCCGTGGTATTCCACCAGCGATTGGCCGAGCACGAGTTCAACCTCATCGACGCTGAGCTTCGGAGCGACCTCACGGGCGAAAGCGTCGACATATGGCGCTTGCCATGTCTTGTGCTGCTTCAGCTTCTCATCGTCGCCGTGAACTTCCATGAAACGCCTGAAGGTCTCCGCCGCTTCCTCACGGCGCTTGGTTAGTTGTTCCGAGTACTGTTCCTGAAGTGGTGCGAGTTTGGCTTCAAGCGTGTCCATGGTCACAATCATACATAGGAGCACTCATTTTGCCTGTGCATAAAATGTGCGCGAAACCACACACATAGCACACACTCATGCTATGGTGTGTTTCATGCAACTTCTGACCAACACATCCCAGAACTGGTGGTGGCGCGCGTAACTGCGGGCCAGTTCACTCGAAACCAGAAGATTTAGGCTCGCGCTATGCGGGCCTTTCGTGGTTTTATAGCCACCACGGCGCACGCGGCGCGAATCTAAAGCTTCAAAACTCAAGAAGCCATAGACAACATTTAGCCGCGAAAGGGCACCACTAATGCCACCAACCCCTACCGCCGGAACGGTCTTCCACACCGCCTCCCAAGCGATACCTTATGAGCAGGATGCGTCGCTGCTTTTCCACCGGCTCGCGCAGTCGAAGGATAGCCTCCTCCTTGAGGCCGCCGACATCGAGTCCAAGAAGAACCTCAACTGCATCGCCGTTCTCCAGGCCGCGCTGAAAGTCACCTGCCGGGGCCAGCGCGTCACAGCCACGCCACTAACTGAAGTCGGCGAGACAATGATGGCGCGACTCAAGGATCAGCTCGGCGAGTACTTTGATGGCGAAGATTTTGTATTTAGTCTTTCCTCCAAGAGCGACGAGCGCGAGCGCCTCCGCGATGTATCGACGGCCGCTGTTCTCCGAGCCCTTCAATTAGACGCTGGTTACTCCACTCCGGATGGAGCACTTCCATTCGTCGGCGGCGGCTTTGCTTATGACTATCTCGAGAGCTTCGAGAAACTGCCCGCCGTAGGGGAGGGGCCGAACGATTATCCGGATTATGAGTTCGTCGTCGCGCAGACGCTACTGACCATCGACCACGCCACGGAGACCGCCGCGTTGCATGCGGTCGATCTGAGCGAGGAAGCGGCGTCGTCAAGCTTGGCAGAGCTCGCATCCATCGAGGCACAAGAACTGGAGCCCACTCCAAGCCGCTATCGACTCATCGCGAAAGCTTCGATGCCCGACTCCGAGTTCCGCGCCATTGTGTCACAGTTACAAAATAACGTGACTGCGGGGGACATCTACCAGGTGGTGCCCGCGCGCGCATTTTCGCTCGATTGCCCCGATGCATTCGCCGCCTACCGTCAGCTCCGCGAGACCAACCCCTCGCCGTACATGTTCTACGTGCGCGGCGCGGACTACGAACTCTTCGGTGCCTCCCCGGAGTCGAACCTGAAGTTTAATGCCTCCACCCGCGAGGTACAGCTTTATCCCATCGCCGGTACGCGCCCGCGCGGGCTCAACCCAGACGGCAGCATCAACCATGAGCTCGACATCCGCAACGAACTCGAGATGCGTACCAACAACAAGGAAGTCGCCGAGCACACCATGCTTGTGGACCTCGCCCGCAACGACCTTGCCCGCGTGGCCGTACCGCAGACCCGCAAGGTCGCGGAGCTACTCCAGGTGGACCGTTATTCGCGCGTCATGCACTTGGTTTCACGTGTAACCGCCACTCTTCACGAAGATTACGATGCCCTCGACGCATACCGCGCCTGCATGAACATGGGAACACTCACCGGCGCACCGAAGCTTCGCGCGATGGAACTCGTACGCGTAACCGAGGGAACCCGGCGCGGCTCCTACGGCGGGGCAGTGGGTTACCTCAAGGGCGACGGCTCTATGGATAACTGCATCGTCATCCGCTCCGCCTACGTGAAGAACGGCCAAGCCGTGGTCCAGGCAGGGGCCGGCGTAGTCCGTGATTCCGTCCCCCAAGCTGAAGCAGATGAAACCCTGCACAAGGCCTACGCAGTCTTGCACGCCATCGCTCTGGCGCACAACGCCCAATTGGAGGTTGTCCGATGACCCATTCCCCGCACGTAGTGCTCATTGATAACCACGACTCCTTTGTCTACAACCTCGTGGACGCACTCGCTGGCTACAAGACCACCATCTTCCGCAACACCGTCTCCGTCGAGGAGATTCTAGCCGCACAGCCGGACATCATCTGCCTGTCTCCAGGCCCCGGCCACCCGCGCGATGCCGGCTGCATGATGGAGCTCATCGACTACGCGCTCGGCGAGATCCCGCTTTTCGGCATCTGCCTCGGCTTTCAGGCGCTGCTGGATCACCACGGCGGAACCGTCGAGCCTTGCGGCCCGGTACACGGCAAGTCGGTGGCGATGACGCTAACCGAAGAAGGCGCCCAGCACCCGATCTTCACCGGCCTTACCGTGGACTCCGAGCCAGACAACCCGAACTATGTGGGCACGCAGGTTCCAGTGGCCCGCTACCACTCCTTGGGTTGCACGCAGATTCCCGCCGGAATGCGGGCCTTGGCGACCACGGAGACGCAGATCGGTGACGTAGTGATGGCGGCCGAGACTAACGATGGAATGGCATTCGGCGTGCAGTTCCACCCGGAGTCCGTGTTGAGCCCGAAGGGTCCAATCATGTTGGAACGTTGCATCGAGAATTTATCGCTGAAATCAATTAAAGGAGAGACCAAGTAAATGGAAAATAAGAATGCACTCAAGGCCCTCCAGGGTTACCTGGATATCACCGAACCCACGGTGGAGCAGGCCATCGAGGTCTTCACCCCGTTAACCATCGGCGAATATGACGACATCCACGTCGCAGCGCTTCTCACCCATATCCGCACCCGTGGCGAGACCTTCGCCGACGTCGCCGGCGCAGCCCATGCCTTTCTCACCGCTGGCCGCCCCTTCCCGGTGACGGGGGAGGGCCTCATGGACACCGCCGGAACGGGCGGCGACGGCGCGAATACCATCAACATCACCACGGCGGCGTCGCTAGTCGCTGCGTCCGACGGCGTGAAGATGATCAAGCACGGCAACCGTTCAGTCTCCTCCAAATCGGGTTCCGCGGACGTACTCGAAGCCATGAACATTCCGCTCGACCTCAATCCACAGCGCGCCGTGAAGCAATTCGAGGCCTCGAACTTCACCTTCTTATTCGCACCCGCCTACAACCCTGCGGTGGCCCACGTGCAACCAGTGCGCAAGGCGCTAGGCATCCCCACCATCTTTAACACCCTCGGCCCACTGCTTTCTCCGGGCCGCCCGGAATTCCAGATCATGGGCATCGCGAATCCGACGCAGGGCCAACTCATCGCTGAGGTATTCAAGGAGCTCGGCCGCACCCGCGCGCTCGTGGTCCATGGCGCGGGCACCGACGAGATTGCTGTCCACGGAACCACTCACGTGTGGGAACTCAACGACGGCGAGATTAAGGAATATGACATCACCCCGGAGGAGCTCGGTATCGCGCGTCACGAGCTCGCGGAGCTCGAGGGCGGCGATGGCGCCGAGAACGCCGCGCTCATCCGCAAGGTCTTCGCAGGGGAGGGCAAGCCTGCGCATTACGACGCCATCGTGGCCACCGCGGGCGCCATGTTCTACCTCTGCGGCAAGGCCGAGTCCATCGCCGCAGGCGTGGCGCACGCCAAGGAAGTCATCGACTCCGGCCAGGTGGCGCAATGGCTGCGTACCCACGAGGAGGCCAACTATGGCTAGTCTGCCAACGGTGCTGGAAGGGATCGTCGCCAAGCGCCGCACGCACATCCCTGACATTCGTGAGCGCATCGCACACGTCGACCTTCAGGCGCTGCCCAAATCGGAGCGTTCGCTTTACGACGCTCTCAAGGGCACCAACCGCTTCATCATGGAGTGTAAGTCCTCCTCGCCTTCGCTCGGTCTTATCCGCGAGCACTACGAACCGGGCAACATTGCGCGCATCTATTCGCGTTATGCCTCTGCCATCTCGGTGCTCTGCGAGCCGGACAGGTTCGGCGGCGACTATGACCACTTGCAGACCGTCGCAATGTCGACGCACCTACCGGTTCTGTGCAAGGACTTCATCATCGATCCGATTCAGGTCTATGCGGCGCGCTACTACGGTGCCGACGCCATCCTGTTGATGATGTCGATCGTCGATGATGAGACCTACGCCGAACTCAAGGCCCTGGCCGATTCGCTTGGCTTGGATGTCCTCACCGAGGCGATCACCAAGGAAGAGGTCGACCGCGCGGTTGCCTTTGGCGTAGATATCATCGGTATTAACAACCGCAATCTGCACGATCTCAGCATCGACCTGACGCGCTCAGAGCAGCTCGCCGAGTACATTCCGGAGGGCAAGATCGTGGTCTCCGAATCTGGCATCCGCGACAACCAGACGGTGCGTCGCATCGGCGGCCACGCCAACGCCTTCCTTGTGGGCTCCCAACTAACAAGTCAGCCCGACATCGATCTCGCCGCCCGCCGCTTGGTCTACGGCGACAATAAAGTCTGCGGACTAACGTCGTGGACCGCTGCTCAAGCAGCACGTGCCGCCGGCGCCGTGTACGGCGGGCTCATTTTCGAGGAAGCCTCTCCGCGTAATGTTTCACGTGAAACTGCGCAAAATATCATCGCCCATGAGCCGGACCTGCTCTACGTTGCCGTCTCCCGCCGCACCTCCAACTTTGAAGAACTCGCTCTCGACGGCATCCACGCCATCCAGCTCCACGCGCCATACCAGGGGAGCGTTGAGACCGAGCGTGCTCTCATCGAAGAGGCCAGCAAGCATTCCAACCACGTCTGGCGTGCCATCGATATGACGGCACCTCACGCCCCAGAGTTGGTTGCAGCGCTTGCCGACGTCGCGGATCTCTTGGTCCTCGACACCGGTTCCGGCGGTACGGGGGAGACCTTCGACTGGTCAACAGTCCCCGCTGGGATTCCCGCCCTGTTGGCGGGAGGTTTGAATCTCACCAACCTCGAGCAGGCCCTCGCCGTAGGTACGATCGGATTAGATCTGAATTCTGGTCTCGAGACACCACGCGGTAAGGATTCTGGCCTCATCGCCAGGGCGTTCAGCACCATCCGGAACTACCACAACCAGTACTAATATCCACCTCCCAACCTAAGAGGAAACACCATGACTGATACACAAGAAACCAGGGAAACCCTGCTCCCGGCCTACTTCGGTGAATTCGGCGGACAGTTCGTTCCGGAATCCCTAATTCCAGCGCTTGATCAGCTCGAAAAGGCATTCGTGGACGCGCAAAACGATCCTGAATTCCGCAAGGAGCTCGCGGGCTACCTGAAGGATTACCTCGGACGTCCCACCCCACTGACCGAGGCAACCAAGCTGGGAGGTAAGGCACGCATCTTCCTCAAGCGCGAAGACCTCGTCCACGGCGGCGCACACAAGACCAACCAAGTTATCGGTCAGGCTTTGCTGGCCAAGCGCATGGGCAAAACCCGCATTATTGCGGAAACCGGCGCGGGCCAGCACGGCACCGCCACCGCCCTCGCGTGTGCGCTACTTGACCTTGATTGTGTCATTTACATGGGCGCGAAGGACGTAGAGCGCCAGCAGCCCAATGTCTATCGAATGGAGCTGATGGGCGCCAAGGTTGTACCCGTTGACTCCGGCTCCGGCACCCTCAAGGACGCTGTGAACGAAGCACTGCGTGACTGGACCGCTACCTTCCATGAGTCTCACTACCTCCTCGGTACCGCAGCGGGCCCCCACCCGTTCCCGACCATCGTGCGCGAGTTCCACAAGGTCATCTCCGAAGAGGCCAAGGCGCAGATGATCGAGCGGACTGGCAAGCTGCCAGACCTCGTCGTCGCCTGCGTGGGCGGCGGCTCTAACGCCATCGGCATGTTCGCTGATTTCATTGAAGACGAGGGAGTCGAGCTTGTCGGCGCGGAGCCCGGTGGCGAAGGCCTCGATTCCGGTAAGCATGGCGCCACCATCAACAACGGCACGGTCGGCATTCTCCACGGCGCGCGTTCCTACCTCATGCGCAATTCTGATGGCCAAATCGAGGAGTCCTACTCCATCTCCGCAGGCCTGGATTACCCGGGCGTCGGCCCGCAGCACGCCCACCTGTCGAAGACCGGCCGTGCCAAGTACGTCGGCATCACCGACGCCGAGGCTCTCGAGGCCTTCCAGCTGCTGAGCAAGAAAGAGGGAATCATCCCCGCCCTCGAGTCTTCTCACGCCCTGGCCTATGCGCTCAAGCGCAAGGACGAGGACATCACCATCCTCGTCTCCCTTTCCGGCCGCGGTGACAAGGACATCGACCACGTCCGCCACACTCTCGAAGAACACCCTGAACTACGCCTCCAGGAGGAGAACTAATGAGCCGCTACGACAACCTTTTTGAAGCCCTGTCCGGCGAGGGCGCATTCGTTCCCTTCATCATGCTCGGAGATCCCTCCCCGGAGGTTGCCCTGGAGATCGTCCGCGCGGCTGTGGCCGGCGGCGCCGACGCCCTCGAGTTGGGCGTTCCCTTCTCCGATCCGGTAGCTGACGGCCCCACGATCCAGGCCTCCCACATCCGCGCTCTGGAGAACGACGCTACTGTCGACGCCGCGATTGAACAGATCAAGACGATCCGCGCCGAGTTCCCTGAGCTGCCCATCGGCATGCTCATCTACGGCAACGTTCCTTTCACCCTCGACATCGAGAACTTCTACCAGGAGTTCCACGATGCAGGCGCGGACAGCATTCTGCTTCCCGACGTTCCCGTGCGTGAGGGCGCCCCATTCATCGCCGCTGCAGCCAAGGCCAACATCGAGCCCATCTTCATCGCCCCGGCACAGGCAAGCGAGAAGACCCTCGCGGGCGTTGCCAAGAATTCCAAGGGCTACATTTACGCCATCTCCCGTGACGGCGTCACCGGTACCGAAAAGGCCTCCGAAACCCGCGGCCTAGAGGAGGCGGTGGCTAACGTGAAGCGCTTCGGCGGCGCGCCAATCCTTCTGGGATTCGGCATCTCCACGCCGCAGCACGTCGCTGACGCAATCGCCGCTGGCGCTTCCGGTGCCATCACCGGCTCCGCAATTACGAAGATCATCGAGAAGCATGTTTCACGTGAAACCGGCACCGACATCGATGTCGAAGCGCTGAAGAAGGAAATCACCGACTTCGTTGCATCAATGAAGGCGGCTACCAAGAAGTAGAAAACCCTCCCCAGGTAGGAAGAAGTGGTCATATCCCAGCGGCATGCTTGGGGCATGACCACTTTTTCGGCTCTTCCGGTTTTAGGGTGCATTGATTAGTT
>NZ_KV788303.1:0-2260 GCF_001807215.1 Corynebacterium sp. HMSC05D08
CCCATCACCATCTCGAGGGAAGCGAAGAAAATCGCCCTGGCTCGCCTGGAGGGAGAAGCCCTGGATTGGATGCGCGACCACGGAGATATCTTCCCAACCCTGCGCGATTTGTGCCACCAGATCGAAGTAGAGATTGAAAAGGAGCGTGAGCAGCTGTGATTGATGAATTCACCTACCCAAAGCCTAGTATCCGCCTCGCGGGCACGGGCCTCTGGCGCCTAAAGGTCGGGGATTGGTGGCAGGATTGCTCCAGCCGTGAGGGTGTCGCATGAGAGTGTTTAAACCAGAAAATGAGGAAGAGTGGCATGAATACCGACGCCAGCACCTCACCTCAACCGAGCTAAGAGACCTGCATTTAAGCAGGACCGCGAGGACGTGGCAGGAACTGCGCGAGCAGAAAGAAACCGGCAAGCGGTGGGGTGGCAATCAGTTCACCGAATGGGGCACCGCCCGCGAACCAATTCTGGCGCCGCTGGTCACCGATGTTGATAGCCGCCTGAACTATAACGCTGACCCGCAAACCATCATCATCAACCCCGACGATGACCGCCTGTGTGGCACCCCGGACCTTTTCAGTGAAGATGGGGAAGTCATTGGTGAGATTAAGACTGCTAAACGCCAATTCACTGGAGGCCGCTTCCATGATTGGTGCCCTGATGGGTACTACCTGCAGGTGCAGGCAAACATGTGGCACACGGGTGCCGAGGCGTGTGTGCTGCTGGTGGAGTACTACCAGGAGCAGGGCGGCGAATTTAGTCCCGTGGAGTATGAGTATCGGGTCATTGACTACGACCCCAAAGTGGTAGAGGACATGCAGGCAACCGCCGCAGAGTGGTTCGCGTGGCTCGATGGTACTACCCCGGATTGGATGGGTGAGGTCACCAGCCTGGAAGACACGGACGAGGTAGAAGACCTCGTGGCGCAACTAGCGGACGCGGAAGAAAAAGCCGCCAGCTGGTCCGATTTGGCAAAGACCTACAAGAAAGATTTGTTGAAACTGCTTGGTGATTCCTACGCGGGTACGCACGCCGGCTACAAGGTGAGCGTGTCCACAACCAAGGATTCTAAGACTTTCGACTCGAAGGCGTTTAAGACCGCCCACCCGGACCTATTCGCCGAGTTCAACACCAAAACCCGCCGAGGTTCCACACGCCTACGACTCACAAAGATCGTCAACTAATGCCCCATAAAAGAAGGACAGAACATATGAGCAAACCCAGCGACATACCCCACCGGCGTTTGGAGGTGGCCCGCGCAACCACCACAGCGAACTACAACGCCCTAACAGCACTCGCAGACCAAGCGGCTTTTCTCATGCGCTACTACCGCGACCGAGGCTACGACTACGACGCATCACTCACCCTCACCGAAATCACCCTCGACCGATACGACGACGAAAGGAACATCTAAATGAGCAATGAAATCGCGAAATTCAACGAGCAGGAAATGACACTGATTGAACAGCTAGGGTACCAGCAAATCCCGGCCAATCATCTAAAAATGTTCTTCGCCCGCGCCGAAGCATTAGGCCTGAACCCTCAAGACCCGTCGCAAATCGCCCTCATTGAGCGCAAGACGAAGAACGGTAAGACCTACACCCTCCAAGTCGGTATCGGCGGAGCACGTCGAACCGCCCGACGTATCGCTAAAAAAGAGGGTGGCACCTACCGCGAAGGCGATTGGCTGTACAAGGGAATCGACCAGTCCACAGGGCAGGAGACAGAATGGCGCGACACGTGGAACGTGGCCCGCATGGGGTACCCGGAGTTCGCCAAGGTCATTGTGTACCGAGACGGTGAACCATTCCCGCATGTCGTTACTTGGGATGAGTCCAAGCAAACCTGGGGTCGGGAGGGAAACCTAACGCCAATGTGGGATGCGAAGCCAACGTTCATGCTGGGAAAGAACGCAGCCGCTGGTGCCTTCCGAAAGGCGTTCCCCGATGAACTAGGGGATGTGTATTTCGATTCCGAGAGCTTTGTGGATACGTCGGAACCTATTCGGCAAAAGGCTACTCGTCAGGATGTGGCGCAGCAGGCGTTGTCGGCCCCGGCTCCGAAGAAGAAGCAAGATCGTAATTTCGCCGAAGAGTTGGCGGGGATTACTGATCCGGATGGTTTGCAGCCATTGATGGCAGACGCGCAGGCGGCGCTATCTGAAGCGGAGTATGAGGAGCTTGCCCAGGCCGCTAACGCTAAGTGGATTGAACTCAACGAGGAGGAAGCGTAATGGCTAATTTCATCGCAATCAGCGGCAACCT
>NZ_KV788304.1:0-1586 GCF_001807215.1 Corynebacterium sp. HMSC05D08
CACCACCGGCTGGGGACTACCTTGCAAGCCCACCGTCACGCGCGGCTAACGCACACGAGTCCACCGGCCGATAAAAATCGCCCAGTACACGTGTCCATCATGCGCGTGCCGGGCGACTTTCACTTTCAGTGTTTAGGATGCTGCGAGCTTTTGGGCGCGCTGGTAAGACACTCCGAGGACTGTTCCCATATCTCGCACGGTCATTCCAGCGTTTCTCATTGCAACAGCGAGGTCATGAGTGCTTGCCTGTGCCGCAGCGGTCAGTCGTGCCGCTTCTTCGCGTTCTTTTTCGGCGCGAGCTTTCATTTCCGCAAGGCCCGGTGGGAGAACAACATCAACAACAATGCTGAGTTCGTCTGGGTCTAGGCCTGCCTGAAAGGCCAGTGCTTCGCGCATCTCGTCGGCAGCATTAGCCAGCCGCTTAGTTTGGGACACTGCCCCAAGTTCGGCGCATTCGAGTACCCATACTCCGCTGGTTCCGCGTTCTGCGGTTACTGTGTATGTCGTGGTCATTACCTCCACCAGCCTTTCCCTAATTCTTGGGCGTATTGGTCGAAAAACTTCTTGACTGTCACATCGTCAATCTCACGGTGCCTACCTAAGGTTCGGGTTGTATTGCCTACCCGATAAGCGTCATGGCGCGATAGGGCGATTTCCTCAAATTCAAGACCGCGCCGCTTGGCTTCCGCTTTCAATTTCTTGATGACGGCGTTTCGCTTCATAACAGTAGTCTACCGATGGGAGACTAAACAAGTCAACCACGGGTAGACGGTTTTCTTGATTATGTTCCTTCGTCAATTGAACTGGGGACTACCTTGCAAGCCCACCGTCACACGCCGCTAATCCCGTGCTCTGGTTAGGGGCGCTCCCACAGCTCCACAGAGACCGGGTTACGTCAGACCTTACTGGTTGAGGTACTTATACAGTGTGGTGCGCCCAATCCCGAGTCGGCGGGCAACCTCCGCTTTCGGAATACCAGCGCTCACCCACCCGCGCGCCTGCGCTACTTGTTCCTCATTGAGGACTTTCGCACGCCCCTTATAAACGCCGCGCGCCTTGGCTTTCGCGATACCTTCGGCCTGGCGCTCACGAATAATCGAACGCTCAAACTCCGCCACCGACCCGAGTAGGCCAAGCATGAGCTTGGCCACCGGACTGGAATCTAATGAATAGGTCTGTCCTTCTTTGAGGAACTTGACGGATACTCCGCGTTCGGTGAGTTCATCGACCAGGCGGTGCAGGTCGATAAGCGAGCGGGCAAGCCTATCCATACTCACCACAATGAGTTGATCGCCGGCACGAAGATAATTAAGCGCCCCATCTAAGCCGGGGCGCTGGGTGGACGAACCACTCACCGTGTCGGTGAAGACGCGGAAGACTTTTTCCTTCTTCAACGCCGCCAACTGTCGGTCGAGATTCTGGTCTTTGGAACTAACACGCGCGTAACCAATTTTTTGGCCCGCAACCACCTCTGGCTGTTCGGGAATGTCTAGAGGTAGTGACGGTTCTGTTTCATTACTTATAAACCCACCCTAGCGAACAGCGAGTTAAACACGATGGATGTAATTCTTAAACTGTTCGCTTAG
>NZ_KV788305.1:0-2276 GCF_001807215.1 Corynebacterium sp. HMSC05D08
GCTGAGGTAGGAACTAAACCCAGGACGCTTCATTTTAACGTCATAACACTAACACCAAAACACCACTCAATCACCGCAATCATTGGGCAAGTTGGCCATAGTCAAAGCTGTGACCCTGGAAATTCGAAAGACGTCACAGCAACAAACCACCACCCCAGACAACCTTCACATGAGATGCCTTTTAAACATTATAAAATATGTCATACGTTCACCCCTTAGAGATTTAAATTATATTTTTCATTGACTATGCTTTGGATCACTGCTACCTTTTCTGTAACTTCACTCATGAAAGGAGGAGGCCAATGTCATTCGATTTTGAAGTGATTTCCACCCAGAATCTGATGGAAGCCCACCGCGTTGGACAGGCATAAAACATCAGACAACCACGGGGACCTGAATACATTCGGGCCCCCTTTTTACTTTAGGGAGAACAATGTCCTTGATATCATTCCGGACCGCCCATGAAGTTAGGCCTCTAGGGGATGGCAGGTCAGTTGTTGGATCAAACACGGCAGGAATCGGCCACTATGTCCAGGATCCAGACCACCATCTCCAAAAATTGAATAAAATTTTGAACGGCACCCTAAATCAGCAAGAAGCTACCGAACAGATCGCTAAGCAAACGGGAATTTCTCCCTTTAATGCACATACTCTGCTGGAGAAGCTAATCCAGCTAGGACACATTGAGGCCATTTCTCAACCCAACTTAACCCCAGAACAACAGACTCGTTTTTCTCGCAGTACTGCTCTCTACTCATGGCTAGGCGGATTTGGGAAATTTGATCGATGGGCTCCTCAAGAAATTATCTGCTCGTCGAGCATTTGCATTTTAGGGGCCGGAGGCATTGGATCTAGCATCGCGTTACAGATGGTCGCAAGTGGAATAGGAAAAATAACTCTCGTTGATTTTGACACTGTCGAGTTGTCCAACCTGAATCGACAAATTGCTTATTCGGAAAAATCTATCGGCAAATTAAAGACTGATGAACTCAAAAATAGGATTAGAGAGTTAAATAGCGATTGCTCAGTACGTACGATCGAGCGAAAAATTGAAGGAGTAGAGGAATTAATTCCCATTTTCAAGGAAGTAGATCTAGTTATAAGAGCAATCGACAACCCACCCGAATCGGCATATTGGGTATCAGAAGCCGCAATAGCCACCAAAAAGCCCTGGATTGACTGCAGCTACGCCGGGCCGATGGCGGTTTGCGCGACTTTTGTCCCCGGAACGACAGGGTGCTACCGATGCCTTCGAGAAAGTGAAAAACAACGGCTGCAACAGAATAATACTTCTGGACTCTACGAGGAAACCCCTGTTGGAATTAACGCTGCGATAGCACCTATCGTGTCAATAGCCAGTGCATTGGCTTCACTCGAAGCCTTAAGGTTCTTAGTCTCAAGAACCAACTTATCTATGGGCAAAGTTCTACATCAAAACCTTGCAGACTATTCAAATCAATATTCCATTGATTTCCCCTCGTCTTGCCAACATTAGCCTTCATGAAAGGACTAAGAAATGGCCACCTTAATGAGTATTCCTGGCTATCGCCGCTTAGTCGGAACAATGGCGTTCAACCAAACTGGTTATGCAATGGCTTCAGTAATAGTTCCACTATTGATTTTTGACATAAGCAAAAACGCCACACTGGCAGGATCAGTATCAGCTTTTGGAACAGGTTCGCTTATTCTTTTGAGCCTGTTTGCCGGTGCATTAACAGATAAGTTTCATCCCTCAGTAGTGCTAAAACGAGTTACTCTCGCTCAAACGATCATTTGGATCAGCATTGCTCTCATGCTCTCCTTTAGTGATCTTCCGTTACTCCCCATAGTTTTATGCATCGTTCTCGCTTCCGCGCTCTCTGCATTCGACGCACCAAGCGAACAAAGTCTCATCAAGCAGATGGTCCCTACAAGCGATCTAGGTACAGCAAATGCTATCGCGCATGGACGTGAATCCACTGCGGAAGTTTTCGGCGGACCGAGCGCCGGACTTCTTTACGGTTTAAACCCCCACTTAGCTCTTTTTGTCCAGGGAGCATTCCATGCCATCGCCTGCGCTCTCGTTCCTCGAAAGCCTAATTCAGCGTCAGCAAATCTGCTACCCGAAGAACACGACACAAATGTTTCTGTTCTAAAGTCCTCGACTGATGGGTTCCGTTTTGTATTTAGCCACACAGGGCTGCGCGCAATCACTCTCGTGGCAGCCGTTGCCAACATTCCAATGTCAGCTTTTATCTTGGTGCTGATTTTTTCATACCGCGCTACAGGAGAATCTG
>NZ_KV788306.1:0-16180 GCF_001807215.1 Corynebacterium sp. HMSC05D08
AAATAGGGTGTCCACTAAACGAGGGTAACCTCACTCGGTGTTTGGCAGCGAGAGCGTAGTTGACCTTCTTGTTCGGGGTGGAAAGATCGAAATAGCGGTTGCGCTTAATGGCGATTTCGCCGTCAACAGCGCGTTTGGCTTTTGCGACTTGCTCTTTGATTCCGCGCAGGCCGCGTCTGGCCCGATCATAGGAGTACTGGAAGTGGGTCACCGTATTCGGGGTTGTGTGTTTGCGCGCATCGCTTGCCGAGGCTTGTGTCCAGATCTGGCCGTGGGCGTAGGCTTCACCAGGGATTTCCCGCCGCCAGGTTTCAATCACCTCAGGCACGGTGGGGTTTCACCGACAAAATGTAGTGCAGACCTGCATCTATCAATGCTTGCTTGTTCGGAGCGTCAAGTTGTTTGTGTGTGGGGCTTGATTGACCATTCAGACCACGGCTCACACTATGTGAGCATCGTCTACAACGAGCGCCGGGCTGAGCACGGAATTACGGCGTCGACCGGCACTGTTGGTGATTCTTACGACAATGCTCTGGCGGAGAATGTCAACGGTTCCTACAAGAATGAGCTGATTCATAGGCGCTCGTGGGCCGACGTGGTCGACGTGGAAATCGCGACGTTCGAGTGGGTGAATTGGTGGAACGAGGCAAGGCTCCACCAGAGCCTGGGCTACCGCACGCCGGCTGAAGTCGAAGCCGAATTTTGGGAACACCACCCAAGTCAAGAAATGATGGAAATCAAGGCACATGCCTAGGGACAAAACCCGGGGCACTTCACAGCCAGGGCTGGATGTATCTAGCGACGGTCATTGATCCCCGTCGGCGGCGCCCCAGACACGACGCTTCCGCTCTCGCCGACCGAAAAGAGAGTGCAATAGCACAGACAGCACGTAAGAACCTCAAGACTTAAGTGCCGTGGCCCCGTCCGATTTAGCGCCCTGCCCCGGACATGAGTTACCGCGATATGCAACAGCCGGAGCGGCCGGTAGCGCCACCCCACCCTCTTGAAACGAGACCACCAAAACCCAAGCGTCCTGTTCAGGTTATACTGAACGGTCAACTTGCTTCCGGGACCAAACCCCAGTAAGCTTACAGACGAGTGGCGGCGTTGCAACACACGTTTCGCGCTAATTCCGGTGGCCAAATCGCTTTAAGCGATTTGGCCACTGAGCATATCACGAGGACGCTCATGCTTATTGCTTATCTCGACGAATTTGGGCACCAAGGCCCCTACATCCGCCACGATCATCCGAAGTTCAACACTCATCCTTGTTTTGGCTACGCAGGATACATTTTGCCTGCTGAGAACGTCCGCAAGATGGGCGGCTATTTCAAATATATTAAGGAAAATCTCCTCGCCTGGGAGCTGTCACAATCAGAAGTTCCTGCAGATCGGTGGGAAAAGAAGGGTTCCGCGCTTCTCACGTCCAATAATTTTCGAAACTATGAGGACGAGATAGTGCCGGCTCTGCGCCGCATCTATGGCAAACTCGGGCAGCTCGAGGGACAACTCTTCTTTTACGGACAGCAGAAGCCGGTCGGTCCCGTAAGCGAAACCCACGAGACGTCGCAGGACCGGGAAAGCCACTGCTTGATCCAAGCAATCAACCGACTAGGAACGATTGCTCACGATCGTAACGAGAAGATGCTTGTCATCATGGACGCGAAAGATACGGATAACCGCGAACGCGCCGTTGCGACTTTGGGCGCCACGATTTACACGCGTAACAATTCGACAAACAAAAGCATTATCGAAGTACCCCTCCAAACTGAGAGCCATCTCTACAACACCGTGCAGCTCGCGGATTGGACGTGTGCTCTACTCGGACGATTGACGGATTATCATTTCGCTGAGTATTCGGACTTTTCGTGGGCCGTCGATGTCGGCCGCGACATTTTCAATCGTGCTAAGCCAACGGAAAACTCAATCATCTGGTCAAACGCCACATCGATGCATTCTCGTTGTTTTCCCAATGGGCTCGTCGTGGCACAACGCTTTTGGGAAAAGGAGCAGCGCAAAGAAGCCCGAGACGCCAGAAAAAAGGAAAAGAACTCCCAGATGTTTCAACGGCTTATCGACGCTGGCTCTGACGAGCTCAAAGCCAAGCTGGAACAAATCCGCCATGGCTCACCCGATACCAACGACGATAGAAAACCATAGGGTGACCACAGTTTCGTGGTAGCGGGTCTTTGGCAAGAGCCCTAGGCAACGATTGGTTCAACCCGCCCACTCCCTTTTCCAGCAATTCGCTAGACATATCCCTGGCGATGGACTCCAAGTCCAATGAAACGCTCAAGAATGGGCGCATGGAACGCGAAAGTCGACATAAAGTGATCATGCGTGCGATCGATCGGCCGGGGGAAACGCGCATCCGGAACCTGGCGGAGCTCACTGGAGTGGCGGCGGTAACGATCCGCAGGGACCTTGCTGAGTTGGAATAGCTTGGGTTGCTCGTGAGCACACATGGTGGGGCGCGCCGGGTCGAGCGGCGCGGGACGCCTAAGCCTTTCAGAGTGCGGCAGGCAGAAGACCCGGAGGCGAAGGCGGCGATTGCGCGGACGGCATCGGAGTTAATTGGCGATGACGACGCGGTCATTTTTGACAACGGCACGACGGCGCAAGCCATTGCACAGCGGCTGGCTGGCCGGCCCATTACGGCGATGTGTCTGAGCCTGCATTCCGCGGCGGCACTCGGTACGAAGCCGGGAGCGAATATCTTTGTGCCGGGTGGGGAGGTCGAACCGGACACGCTGGCGTTGCCCAGCGTCGCGGTGGCGAGCGCCTTGCGGGAATTTCGCGCAGACGTGGTGGTGCTGGGGCGTGTTCGACGTCGCTGGAACACGGGCTGGCGACGACGACGTATGACGATGCGGAGAATAAACGCACAGCGATGCGCGCGGCCACGCGACGCATCTTGGCCGTGGCGCCGCGCAAGCTCAATCACGTCTCGACGTTTCGATTTGGCGATATCGAGGATCTGCATCAGCTGGTCACGACCACGGACGCGCCAGCGGAGCTCCTCGCGCAGATTCGCGACCTTGGGGCGCAGGTCATTACTGCGCCCGCGGGTAAGTAAGGCTTAGAAGTAGGAGCCTTCCTCGTCCGTGTCATCGCGGTCGGCGCCGATCTTTTGCAGGTACATGCGGCGGCGTAAGCGGATGGCGGCGCGGGCGGCCATGGCGAGGCTGTCCAGGAGGAAGAAGACGGTTCCTACGTTGGTGAGGCTGAACAAGAAGAGGAAGGAACCTGCAATAAAGACCACGGAGATGGCGATATCGACGGCGATGGAGGCCGTCTCAAAGCGGTTGCGGATAACGAATTCATTGTGGCGGCCAAGTGAGACCTTTAGGTCGGGGTCGCGGTCCTGAGTATTAGACATTGGGCTGTGTCAGAGTTGAGTTTCCAGATGGGTGCCCTCCGCAAACATACGTGTGTGGTGAGTGTACAGCTTGCTCTCCACGCGGTTGATGAGCTGAGCCGCATCGAGGCTTTTCTGACAGATCATTCCTAAACCGCCAAAAGTTTATTACACCTCTAGTGGGAGCGGTCGGCTTACGCTGCAAAAAGATCTTTGGTTTCTTGCTTCACAGGGGCGCTGAGGTGTTCATCAGAAATGATCCCTTGCACGTTGATGTCCAATATCGTACCGGTTTCACCAATTTCGAGGTAACCACTCCCTTTTTCCAGCAATTCGCTAGATATATCCCTGGAGAAGCCTGATTGCTGGAGCTCAATGGCGGTTTGACTAGTCGTGCCAAATTCGATGAGTACTGATAGGTCGAGGCCAGCTTTCTCCTCTCCAAAGACTTGGACACACAGGTCGTGATAATTCTTTAGGTAAGAAAGAATCCTAAACCCGACTCCATACTCAATATCGGTCATGGTCTCTTCAATCACATGGTTTACGTGCTCTTTCGACTCCAAATCAAATTCCTCATATCGGTAAGGGGACTGATGTTTCGGCGCGGGGAAGGCAGGAACTCGGATTTTTCCGACATTCTTATGGTGATAGAGCGCTGATTGAATCACTAATTTGATTGGGCGTCCGGTCATCCATTGAAAAACCAATTGTGCCCAGTAACGAAGACGTCGATTGTGTGACTCTTTGCTGGCACTCCTGCTGAACATCGCCCTAAACCCTCGCCCTTCACGCTGTTTCCAGTTGTAGAGGCGGGAAAGCTCAACCAACACTGCAAGAATAGAATCGAAAGATATCTCTTGCAGAGAGCTGATCACGACCGGATTCTCAAGTCGGCTGAGCTCACGCCGGACAATCTCTTGGAGCCCAGGATCGAACTCAGGAGATCGCTTCAAAATATCCAGGTTGACATGTAACTCATCACTAACCTTCTTGAGAGTTTCGTTGGCGTCGACTGCTCGATCATTAAATTTTTGTGTCAAAAGCGAGGGATGGTTACTTAGATTCTGGATCATCAGGATGGCAGCGTAGCGCTCGGCGATCTCGATTTCTGGAACGGACCTGCTCTTTGGCAGTGACTTACCGAGCAGCACCTTTTCCAAATCACGGTACCACTTAGTTTTCCGCTTGTTCGTATCCAGTAAGAAGCTTGATACCTTTTGAGGTGCACTAGGACGAATCTTCTCCTCCGGCTCGTTCCACTCCTCAGGCTTGATCCTCAGGCAAAAGACATTACCTTTGAAATCCTCCGTTAATCTTCCTGCTCTGCCAGCTAGATTCTCGAAGTCAATTTTTGAGATCACCTGACCACTACCGTGCTTATCTGTGAGAACGAAAATATTCTTGGCGGGTAGATTCACCCCTTCAAGCAAAGTGGAAGTACAGACGAGATAGTCTATGCCCGACTTTGGGTCCTTAAAGACTGCTTCAATCTCCTCGCGAATAGCCACAGGAAGTCGTCCATGGTGGAATGCAACCCCGCGCTCGAGGGCATCTACGAGGAAGTACTCGGGGTGTACTTCCTCTTTAATCTTGTCGATAAGCGCTTGGGTTCTTTGGCTCAACTTGAGCCCTTTCGGCGGCTGATATTCCAGCGCAAACTTGACTACCTTGTTGGGAGTGTTTACATACACCAGACTTTTATTGCCGTTAGCCCAGTATTTAATCGCGTCCCAATCGTTAAGTCCAAACCCATGCGTCAGGGGAACCTCTACAGGCGGTGCTTCTGATGACGACGGAAAGTAGAACGTCTTTTCTTCAAGCTGGTCTATGAAAAATCGCTGTTGAGTCACCGTTCGTTCGTGAACCAAGAGGCTACCCTCTGAGGATTTTCCAAACAGATCAAGAAACATCCCTGGGTTGCTAATACTCGGGGAAGAGAAAACCAATTTAGAAGCATATTTTCGAAGCGTCTGGTCAATTGCGTAATAGAAGAGTGGACTGCGAGAATCCTTCGGCGAAACAATCCGGTGTGCCTCGTCAACCACAAGCAATTCCACTTCTCTCCCCTGCGTGCTCAAGTACCGGATCAGTCGTTCTGGGGTGAAGACATAAATCGACGTCTGAAATTTTCGGAGCATCAACTGAGGCTGTACAGGGTGAATTGCCACATTAACGCCTTTTACGTCCTTCAACCCTCGTCGAAGATCTCGCGCGGTCTGGGAAACCAATGCGTTGGTCGGAACAACGAATACCGCGCACTTATTTTTAAAAGATTTGTTCGAAACCTCTGACCGAATGTAGTCCTTGATTACGAATGATTTACCTAGTGAAGTAGGACCTGAAAAACTATAGAAGTTGATATGTTTCAGATTTTGAGCGATTTCAAATTGAGCGTCGGTAAGTACGTGGCTGTCATCCGAGGTGCGCTGTACTAACTCCTTTATCTCTCGCCCGATTACGCGATCCGCTGGGATTGTATACTGAAGCTCCTCAACTGATCCCTCAAGTCTCTGCAATCCCGGAAAGTTTCCTAGTGCTGCAAGAATCGCAGCCGACATAGAGTCGAGCAGAGCGATTGATTTGGGATCGAGCTGGCTTAGCTCCTTTAATTCTTGAAACAGCGCGACGAGGTAGTATGCCTGGGTTCGATGAGATTCCTTGGAGGAATATGACAAGATATCTGCGAACCTCATTGCCGGAAAGAGCAGATCACCGTGGGATTCTACATTCTGATCATGAGACAGAATTGACTTTGCTACCGCATGCTCAAGGGTCGCTACAAGTTCTTTGAAATCTGATCGAGCAATGATACGGTCTCCCAGAAGAGTTGCAACGTTTGATTCGTTCTTAGGCGACATCTTCATTCTCCGAGATATAGCCAAACCGCAAACGACGCTGCATTGCCTTGCGAGAAACCGCTGCTCCCGTCTGCTGCCCATTCACAGTTCGTTTCAAGAACGGAATGGCGAAGATATGAAACGGGACTGCCCCAAATCCAAACTGTCTGATTTTATTCGTGATCAGAGGAATTTTGGATTCCATCGCTGCTTTTGCTCGAGCTAAAAACTCAGTTTCAATCTCGTCATCGGAGTGCTCTTCAAGCTCGTAATCATCGACATCAATATCAAAAGCAACAAAGACACCAAATGCTTGTTTGGGCGGAGACATCCCCGCTCCTAGCGGCGGGATCAGTAACTTCTCAAGATAATCTAGTTGCTGTTCCGAAACGCTCTCTCTCATCAGCTGCGGCGCGACTAGAGTCATGTCGTTTATAAAATTATTCATCGAAGCCTCATGCATTGACTCGAATGCATTCGAGATTGCTCGGCCTAGGTCTCCGTACATTTTTGATTCGCCGAAAATCAACTGGTAGTTCTTTTCGTCAGTTTTTAGGATGTGTAGCCCATCTGATCCGAAAACCGGCATTTCATTGCTTGTCTTCAACCCCATTTTGGACAACAGTTTTGGAGCGCCAGTTACTGCCTCCAAAAGTGCGTAAAGGAGCACTTCCCCGCCTTCACCATTGGTGTCATTGGGGCTCTGAAACTTCGCCCTAACTTTGTTTGTGACACTCATAGCAAACTTTGGGTCGCGTAGAAATTTATTCAACTCCTTACGTGACAAAACGTAGGATAAGCTGGCATCTGCCACCGCGTCGTAGAGTTGGTCGAGAATGAAGTTCCCGTTTTCGATTTTCATGACGGAGAGCTTGCATTTAGTACGTCTATTAACACAGAAATCGACTGGTTCGTAAAACAAGCCAAGAAATTCGTCACGGTTGACGATTGTCAAGTCGAGGTCTAATGGCTGGTTGGTCTTGGACACGCGATTTTGCCGATCATCTTTCTCCCCGCATTCATATTCGACTGCGAAAGCCGGGTTACATTCCTGTGATTATAACATCGTTAACAAATACATTGAGCGCGTGAAATTTTGCGCCTCATAGTGGCTATTGCGGGTCAAGTCCGTTGATGCGTTGTAAAAACCTTTCGAGTCTTTAGTTGCTATTTGTCGAGGTGTCATGTCAGTCTGCTTTACACTTTTCCGGTCTTACCGCGAAATCTTCCGATGGTGCATGCGCTACAACACCCGCAGACGGCACTCCTGGTGCAACCTTCTAGCCCCCGATACCTTCGAAGCACTCACATCAGCTGCACTGACCCAAGCAGCATAGCTAACCCCCGACGTGTCTACTATCCGGGGGTCAGGTCCGTTCCTTAAGTGCTTCAGCTGAATCCGAAAATTGTTTGATGAAAGACTCGCCTGAGCGACGTTTGTAGGTTATTACAAATTCAGCCACTGTGCTGCTCCGATTCATCTATATGTTCAACAAGGATTTCAGTTGTGCACGGCCCCTAATCTAGTAGGAATCGGCCATGCACGGGGAAGCCCTAAATATCATTGCGAGTGAATCCCTGCTTGGCAATGGTGGAGCTTCTCTTTCTGAAGGCTGCGGCAAGAGCAGGGACCTTTGCATCGAGAAAGTCATGCACGGTGGCAGAGATGTTCTCTTTGTCATCGGCATCGCGAGTGACTCGGCCAACCTGTTGGATGACAACGCCTCGAAAGCTTACTGGGGCGGCCAGCACAAGAGTATCCAACGCAGGAAGATCAATGCCTTCGCCGGCCACCTGGGACATGGCTAAAAGGACGAAATGCGGTGTTGCGGCAAGCTGTTCACGGACGGCTTGCCTCTCGCTTGCCTTTTGTCCGCCGTGTAGCTGAAGGACGGGGAAGGGGGCGTCGGTAAGCAGGGCGTTGAGGGTTGCGAGGTGTTCGCGACGTTTCACTAGGACGAGGACATTCTGCTCGTTCTGGGCAGCCTTTTGGATCGTGTCGGCGATGACGCGGTTACGGTGCTCATCCGCCGCCAGGGCGGTGTCGAGGTCGGGCCAGAACAGGTAAGGGGAGTCGTACGTGAACTCGGTGTTGTGGACTATGTAGTCGCGGCGTCCGGGGCGTTTGAGCTCGACGATATGGCGGATAGGGCCGCAAACGAGGGGAAGCAGCTTATCAAGACCGTCGGAGCGGTACGGTGTGGCGGTCATTCCGAGCATAAAGCGAACGTTGAGGTGTGCGAGGACGTTGGTTAAACCCGCAGCGCCGACTCGGTGGCATTCGTCAACGATGATGTGGCCATAGCCGGAAAGAAAATCTGTCTTGGAATCATTGCGGCTGATGGACTGAGCCGTGACAATGTCTATCTTTCCACTGAGCTTCTTCTTGGCGCCCGAGTATTGCCCAACCTGAACTTCCGGGAGGAACTGCTTGAGGGCTTGGCGCCACTGGGTAGCAAGCTCCCTGGATGGAACAATCACCGCAGTGGGAACTTGGCGCTGGGCGATGATCGCGCACGCCATGACGGTCTTTCCGGTACCGGGAGGAGCAATGAGCATTCCAGACTTGTGCTTGAGCATCTGTTTGACGGCGGAATGCTGGTAGGGGCGTAGTTCGCCGGCGAATGACGCATCGATGCGCTGAGGTTTCGGCGTACGTCCGCGACGTGTGACGGTATATCCGGCAGTCTTCAAGATGTCGACGACGTCATCGAGCGTGCCGCGGTCGAGCGTGAGGACTTGGTCCTTTTCATCAAAACGTACGATGATCCGTGGAGTACCGAAAGTGGAGAAACGCTGGGCCTGCTTTATATAAAACTGCGGGTTGGCAATAGCGCCTAGGTGCCGCAGGGCTGTACGAGTGGTGGCGTCGATGCCTGATAAATCGACGTGGACGTGTGAATCGTGCGTGACGTGGACTTTTCCGGAGGCCTTGAGCTTCTTTAGTTCTGCGCGGGTGGGTGCCTGAGGAAGGGACGTCTCGGGATCAGGCTGAAGCGCAGCGTAGATTCTCTTGAGCTCGGAAAGCGTCGCCTTCTTCGTTCTTGCCAAAGCCTCGAATTGGTCTGGCAAAGGATGAAAATCACTGTCGACAAAGATGGTTGTGCCTTCGGATCGATGGTGGCCTGCTAATGGGAGGGCAATCAGATTGCCGAAACCACGGCCTTTCGCCGGCAGTGTGTCTTGAGATGGAAAGAACCGATCGAAACTGGAGAAGTAGGAATCCGGGCTAGCCTTGGCAAGAAGCCCGATGCCTACAGAACGAGCGAGGCCGGCAGGAATAGGTTCGCCGAAGAATACCCAGACGTGGGCTCCGTTCCCAGAGCGCGATACTTCAATGAGTGGATCGAGGCCGTGGTTCTTGCATTCTTCCGCGTAGGCGCGGGCGGCTTGCTTGAAGTCGTCCTCGTCAAAATCGCAGACCAACAGCCGGCAACTATCATCTATGCACAGTGGATAAAGACCGACGTGGAAGCGGTTGTCTCGGCGAAGGTGTCCTTCGATCACCTTCGGTGTTAGGGGCTTTAGGTCGGGATTTCTTCGGTCATAGTAGCCATTGCTGGCCGGGTACCAGGCCTTCTTTCCCGCAGTACTTTTAGCCACTGCGTAGACGTCTGTCCGCCCTGTGAAGTAATCCATGAAGAGTGCGATTTTCTCCTCCGGTGAGCGCCTTTCAGTATGAACGGTTGCCGGCGGCGGTGTATCTGCGGTACTAGGGCGCGAAGGGGTATGACCGAGGGTCTGCAGTAGTTGGACTACCTGGGACTCCAATTCGCTAACGCGAGTCTCAAGCGCTCGGAGGCGTTCCTGTTCAGTCATGGTGTGTGTTCCTTGTGCGTTGGAACTAGTTTATCGGATGGTGTGCGGCTAAGAGCCTTGTCGGCTTGGTGTTGTATTGCTTAGAATAAGCGCACGACGAGCCGGTTACCGGAACGTTGTCGCCTGGAGCCGCGATGGCTCCAGAGATTTTTGGACGGCCTTCCGGAGCGCGCAGTGATGGAGCGGGTTCTTTAACCGAGAAGCATGAGCGTCGCAGGACGTGCTCGCGGAGACTACGCGGGCCTTGCGGCGGAAATATCCATTTGCTCCCGGAAGAATAATTGATCACCGCATCACGAAAATTAGTGCTGTGGTGGAAGAGATCATTCAGGACTTTCCTGGCGAGCTGCCTTTCGATGGTATGGACCGCGACGACTACCACGTTCATGCGGCCGCTGTTGCTTCGCATGCCGACATCATCCTTACAAATAACTCGTCTTCGATTAATTCACGAGGTGCTTAGTTATCGGCACTGAAAACCGCAGAATCAGCAAGGAATTGCAACGGGCGTTGATACTGGCTTCCATATGCTGGGTTGGGCCTAGCGGCACTCCTTGCACCAAGACTGATTCCGGATGATGCCGTCTCCCATATTTCTATAGCCGAACTCTGACAGTGGCTTAGTGCTGTGACAGTTGGGGCATTCGCGTAGGGGTTCGTGGCCGTCGTATCCGGTCGCTTGAATATGGACGCTGATCGATTGATCGTTATTGGTCGGCGACATAGGGCTCTTTCATTGACGGAATAGGGGTCGTATTCATTTTACTCTTGATATGGCGGTCTCTTTGTAACGTTCAGTACCCCAACACACCCTGTGACCCGCGTCACGATTGTGTGCTGTAGTGGTGTCATGCGCGGCGAGGGGCGCCGCGGTGATTCACGGAGGAGCGTTGATGACTACTGCACGCGTGGTGGAGACGGACATGGTGATTGCCGGCATGGGGCCCACGGTCCTGGTGATGGCGAACCTGCTGGGCAAGCAGGGGATTCGGGTGGAGGTCATCGACAAGCGGGACCGGCTCATTGATTACCCGCGCGGGGTGGGCATGGACGATGAGTCGTACCGGACGGTGCAGGCGATGGGGCTGCTCGACGAGTTTGAGACTTTTACCATTCCGCATCATGTGATGCGCATCGTCAATGGACACGGCGAGCTCATCATGAAGAATGGCCCGCAGGGCCGGCCCTTTGGACACGCGCGGAAGTTCGGGTTCATCCAGCCGCTGGTGGATAACGCGATGTACGAGGGGGTGGCGCGGTACGAGTGCGTGAATGCGACGTTTGGGCGGGAGTTGGTGGAGCTCGTCGACCACGGCGCGGGTAAGGGTATTACGGCGACGGTGGCGCACGTGACCGGCGAGGACGGCGAGGAGCGCACCGGCGAGACCACGGTCATTAGGGCGAAGTACCTGGTGGGCGCGGAGGGGGTCAAGTCCTTTTGAGTGGTGTTTAGCCCACGGTGACGCGCCCGGCGGGGAACAAGATTGTATTGTTTCCTGTATGAGCACCATTCAGCCAATTGAGTACGTCGCCGTTAAAGGCTTTGCGTCCATCAAGGACGTAAAGCTCACCTTGGCACCGGACGTGACAGTTCTTATCGGTGCAAACGGTGCAGGCAAATCCAACATCATCCGAAGTTTTGAACTGATGGCCCACATCATGAAGAGTCGACTTCAAAATTATGTGCTCGCACGTGGCGGGATAAATAATCTCCTCCACGTTGGACCACAAGGGCGTGATTCAGCTCTTTCCTTGAATGTGCAGTTCAGCCCCAACGATGCCGACACATCAAATGGATATATTGCGCGTCTCAGGAGCACAGATGAGGATAGCGCTTTTCTCGAGGAGTGGTTGACCTTCCACGACCGCAAGAAGTATACGGCGCCGTACGATAGCCCGCTGCCGGCTGGAACTGAGACTGCTTTAGAGAAACTCAGCGGTAAGGAGAAGCGCTTTGCTGAATATGTTCGCCCACTTCTTGCCGGTATTCGGGTATTTCACTTCGACGATGTCGGGTCCCAGGCCCCACCGAAAACCTTTTCTTCGGTGGCCGACAACTTAAGTCTTCATCCCGATGCTGGCAATATAGCTGCGTACCTTCTGCGGCTAAAGGACGAGCTTCCTGATGACTACTTTGAGATTGTCTCGGCAATACGCAACGTGGCTCCTTTTTTTGATGACTTCGTCTTGGTCCCGGAAGGAGCCTCTCAAGACAACGTGCGTTTGAGGTGGGCACAGAAAAACCTTGATACGGTTTTTAATGCTGCACAGCTTAGCGATGGCACACTGAGATTTATCTGCCTGGCAACGCTGTTGCTTTCGCCAGGTAGACCACAATGCATTGTTCTCGATGAGCCTGAGTTGGGTTTGCATCCACACGCAATTGTGCAGTTGGCGGCACTGTTACGCAAGGCTGCCCATGCTGGCCGTCAATGCGTGGTCGCTACGCAGTCGGCCCTCCTTCTCGATGAATTCTCCGTGCACAACGTGGCGGTGCTCACTAGGAACAACGGAGAAACCCAAGTGGTTTCTCCATCTGAAGATCAGCTGGAAGCGTTCTTGAGTGATTACACCCTAGGGGAGATGTGGCGGATGAACTTATTGGGCGGAAATCTACGATACGAGGAAGCTCTGTAATGATGTCTGTGCGTCACTTGATTGTAGAGGGACAGACTGAACAGCAGTTTGCCCAGCGTATTTTGGTTCCGCTTGCGGACTCTAAAGGCATCTATGTAGTCACGAATCCTCCAAAGACAGGCACAAACAAACGTGGCATCAGCGCTCGTGGTGGAGGCGCGTGGAAGCACATGGTGGATCCTGCGCGAAATTTCTTAAAGAACCCAGGGATAGACAAAGTAGGTGTTCTCTTCGATGTCTATGGGTCAGAATTCCAGAAGAAGCACTCTGAGCTTGCTGGCCCCGAACTTCGGAATGCGGTGAAAAGTGACGCAACGGAATCGATCCTCAAAGATCTTGACGTTGACGAGAGCAGATTAGTGGTTGGCCCCGTCCTCTATGAGTTTGAGACACTCGTGATTGCGGCACTGGCCTCTGGAAACACTAGGGAAAAGCCCACTGTCGTCCGAGAAGCGCGAGCAGCTTTAAAGAAGGCGCACGGTGATGTCGAAGCTATTAATGGGTCGGTATCAACGTCACCATCTCATCGTGTTGCTAAGTGGTGGGAAGACAGCCTAGGCAAGCGTTATGAAAAACATATTGATGGACCACGAATACTCAATGAGGTCCCGTGGCCTGTCGTGAAGAAAGCATGCCCCACCTTTGCGCAGTGGGTGGATGCGTTTCTTGATTAGGAGTCCGGTTGGACGCTTTTCGCTACGGTGCGGTTAATGCGCCAGTCAGCGTGGCCTTCACTGAAGCCGGAGAAGTAAAACTCGAAGGTGAGGTCATCGCCGCTGCCGTGCGGGACGAGGGCGGACTTGTAGAGGTTGGGGTAGCCGGACTCTTCATGTGAAATGATTGGCGTGTCTGAGCACTTCCAATCGATGCCGTTTTGGAGCGAAGTAGGTACAGGTTGCCCCTCTGGACAGTTTGAGCATGCTTTGGTCTAGCATTGAATAAGTAATAGGAGTCGTGTTACATTGTCGCCGCTGCGGGAGAAGAAAGAGTATCTATGTCAACGATCTACACCACCAATGAGTGGAAGGGCTACGGCAAGCAGAACTACTACTGGAACGAGTATCGGCTCGAGGGCGGCACTGTCTACAAGTACAAGTGCAACCGATTCAAGTTCTTCGACGGTCATGAGAACAACTGGGAACGCGACGAAAAACTTGTCGAGTCATGGAACGTTGACGATCCGAGCATGCCCGAGTGGCTTAAGGGCTACCTATAACAATATGTTCCCCGATCCCGCTACCGATCTCCGTCGAGAGCAGAGATTCGTGAGTGGCAGGGCTTGAACAAGGCCACGAGATTGGTGAAATCGTGGCTTCCTCCGAGTGAGAGTGGGAGCACGCGGTGGACTTCCTGGGTTGGGGTGAGCCGTCCTTCTTTCTGACACTGCTCGCATACTGGATGGAGTGCTACGTAGCGGGCACGTATCTTGCGCCACTGACGTCCATGGCGTCGGTTGATCTCCGGATCGCGCTGGTATGAAGTGCCCCGAATTTTGGAAGCAGACCCCGCCACAGGAAATAATAGAAATCAAGGCAGACGCCGAGGGACAAAACTCGGGGCACTTCAGTTTAAAGGCCGTGAGATGTACAGCCAGTTCAATCGATCAGTACACCACAATGTAGCCCGCCAAATTGAGATAGCGGTGTCAGCTGATATTGGAAGTCGTGGCAATGCAATTGAAACCTACGAAGTGGGCATCCGAACCGCTGTCGCGGTCGGCGCGGCAGCATTCAGCCTAAAGGAGTTCCCGCATCTGACAACTGCGACGACTTTGATGAAGCACCGTTACATCTGCCTGCTGACGTTTTTAAAAGTTGGACTGCGTACCTTGATCGGCTTGGTGATGGTGGCTTCGTAGATTGATGTTCGCTTCATCGAGATGATTGCCGGCTCATTACTGTGACACAGGCGTTGACTATCTCTGCGCTCTCTGGGCATAATTCTTAGCAGGAGCAGCCCTACATCACGTACAGCTGCTCGCCCCTCACCGGGGCTACTGGCAGGTGAGGGGCATTTTTCTAGCGCGGTTGGGGAGCCGGTGCTGCTACGGTGGCCCGAGTATTCCGTGAATTGCTGTACTCGCGTCCGCGAAGGGAATCCGCTCCTGCTCAATGCGCAGACGGCCCTGGGTGAAGAGCAGGCGGTAGGCGCGCTGCTCTTCGGTGGTGAGGTGGGTAAGCGTGGCGGAGCCGTCGCCGGGGTCGGGGACGGCTAGGTGCTGGAATTCGGTGACGGTGGTGGTGTCCATGAGTAGTGACGTCGTCTGGGGAAAGTGGGCTCGCACGGCGTTGAGGATGGCAAAGCCGGCGGCATCGAGGTCGCCCCAGTAGGTGATGTCGGCTTGGTGCAGCCAGCACAATGCGTGGAGTTGGCGGGCGGTGGTGCCGGAGCCGAGGAGGGCGATGGTGGGAGGGGAGGCGTCGGAAAGCGTGGGCAAGGCCAGGAAGGTTTGTTTGTTTTCGACGATGAGGACGCGGGGCGGGGTACCCGGGAAGAGTGTGGCGGCGTCGGCGAGGGGGATTTCGATATCGGAAAATGCTGGGGTGTGGTTGAGATAGCGCAGGCGCACGCGGGTGTCGTTGCGGCGCAGACCCAAGTCCGTGATGCCGAAGGGCGAGAGGAGTGTCAGGAGCAGGCGACGGTGGGTGCCTATCCATTTGCCGTCCACACCTTCGACTGGCACGGCGCGCTCCCACTCGCCGGACTGGGGGTTGGCGCGCAGCCAGGTCAGGCACGGCCCCAGGCAACGCAGGTCGTACGGGCTTAAGCCTTTCCACTGGTTGTAGGAGCGGTGGACGGTGTGGGTGAAGTCGGGTGAGTCCGGGAAGATGGCGGCAATGTTCGCCGCGCGCTGCCGGGCGGTGGAATACTCGCGTTCCAAGCCCGCAGCTGTGGCAATGCGTTCAGCGCCGTTGATTGTGATGCGGGTCGGGACGTTATTGGTGCCCAGACCCGCGCGCGACCAATTGCGGGAGGCGTAGATGATTTCCTCCTGGTGCGGCCAGCGCTGCCAGGCGCGGATGAAGTCTTGGGTGGTACCAATATCGCGGGCGGCGGCCGTGGCTGTCGGCGGGTGCAGGGGCCACGCCAGGTGCAGCGCATCCGGTTCGGACAGTGCTTCGGCAAAGTGATTGCGCAGGTACTTCGCCGCATGCACCTGCAGGTCTTTAGGCATCCGCATCGGCGGGCTCCTCGGGGCGGGGCTGTTCGGGCGCGGGGGTGGCGAGCGTGGAGGCATCGATAAGCGAATAGCCCGTGCGCGCCTGCGGGCGGCCGTTGATGATCGGCTCGTCGTAATTGACCACGATGGTGCCATCCACGTAGGGCGAGAGCGTCTGGATGAGCTTGAAAGGCGTGGCCAGAATCATGTGGAAACCAAAGGACGCAAAGACGGACATGGCAGTGCGGGTAAAGGTGGGATCGGCGCGGTCAAAGGCCTCATCCAAGATGATGGAGCCATAGGTGGGCACATCCTGGTCTGGCTCCGCCAGGCGGAAGCGCAGGGCCGCAGCCAGGCAGAAGAAGA